>CALKFX010000012.1 GCA_938084875.1 uncultured Flavobacteriales bacterium
TTGTAAAAGTTAGGGTCCACTACTGGGCTACGGGATTTTGATCCTTCAACAGTGTCAATGAACTAGACAGACATCTTTTAATCATGATGTGGGTTCTTTTAGAGTGTGCTTTTAATAGGAACTTCCTAATCTGATAGGTTACTAAGAATAGACTCAGAAACCAATGAAGAAATAGATTGCATCTTGCTATGACCTTAAAAACAGAAGCTAACGTACTTTTACTAGATGAACCCACCAATGATATAGATGTAAATACTTTAAGAGCTTTAGAAGAAGGAATTGAAAGTTTTGCAGGCTGTGCAGTAGTTATTTCTCACGATAGGTGGTTTTTGGATAGAATTTGCACGCATATTCTTGCATTTGAAGGAGACTCAAGTATCTATTATTTTGAAGGAGGTTATTCAGAATACGAAGAAAATAGAAAGAAAAGATTGGGTAATGATATAGTACCTACACGAATTAAATATAAAAAGTTAACTAGATAAATAAATTATGAAAAAAGCTATTATTGATACAGAAAAAGGAAAAATGACTGTTGAGTTTTATGAAAAAGATACTCCAAACACAGTAAAGAATTTTATTGATTTAATTGAAAAAGAATTTTACAATGGAATTACTTTCCATAGAGTTATTCCAGATTTCGTTATTCAAGGCGGATGTCCTGAGGGAACTGGTGTAGGTGGTCCGGGTTATAGTATAGATTGTGAATTAGATGGTAACAACCAATTCCATGATAGAGGAGTATTGTCCATGGCTCATGCTGGAAGAAATACTGGAGGTTCTCAATTTTTTATTTGCCATAGTAGAAATAATACTGCGCATCTTGACAGAAATCATACCTGTTTTGGTAAAGTAGTTGAAGGTTTAGAGGTAATTGATTTAATTAGTGAAGGGGACAAGATCAATAGTATTACTCTTTCTTAATAATAAAATTGTTTTTAAAAGAAACTTTTATAATTCATAGCGATAATGACAAAGATTTACCAATTATTGGTGATCTAACCTACAAAAATGATTCTAAGAATTTAGTTGTATTTTGTCATGGATTCAAAGGATTTAAAGATTGGGGGTGTTGGAATTTAGTAGCCAATTTCTTTGTTGAAAACGGTTTTAAGTTTTTAAAATTTAATTTCTCTCACAATGGAGGTACTTTAGATAATCCTATAAATTTTCCTGATTTACAATCATTTAGCTTGAATAATTACTCTATAGAGTTAAATGATGTACAAAGAGTAATAGATTATATTGTTCTTAATAATTACAATAGTAAATACGAACAAATTTATATTGTTGGACACAGTCGAGGAGGAGGAATAGCATGTTTATGTACTGTAAATAATCCCTTAATTTATAAATTAGTTTCATGGGCTGGAGTTGCCGATTTTAAAGAAAGGTTTCCCAAAAATGAAGAATTAGAGAAATGGAAGAAAACCAAAATAAGGTATATATCAAACACAAGAACTAACCAAGAGATGCCTATTTCAATTCAGTTATATAACGATTTTATAGAAAATGAATCAAAGCTTTCTATTAAAAAAGCTCTATTAAACTTTAATGGTAAGTTCCTAGCTTGTTATGGTTCATTAGACCAAGTTGTTCCCAATCAATATGCTTTAGATATGGTAAAGTGGGCAGCTAATTCTAGTATTTTTAAAATTAGAAGTAACCATACTTTCGGTTCTAAGCATCCATGGACCAAAACATATCTTCCAGATTCTTTGAGGGACGTATGTATAAAAACAATAGATTTTTTAAAATCAGATTAAGAAATTATAAGATAAATCAAACCTGCCAAAGCTCCACCTGTAAAAGGAGCTATTACTGGAATCCAACTGTATCTCCAATCTGGATTTTTATTTTTTCGTGGCAACAAAGAATAAATAATACGCGGTCCAAAATCTCTAGCTGGATTTATTGCATATCCTGTTGTTCCTCCTAAAGTCATGCCAATTACTATTACTAAAAGTCCAACAGGAAGAGTTTCAAGAGATCCTATTCCAAAGTTTTCAATTGGAGAATTGTCTAATTCTATATTTGGGTTGGCTATAAATAAAATACCAAAAACCAATATAAATGTTCCTAGTAACTCGGAAAAAAAATTGTTTTTAAAATTTCTGATAGCTGGTGCTGTACAAAATGTTCCTCTAATAATATTTTCATCGTCAGTAATTCTATAATGGTCAATATAAATTATATAACACAACCAACTACCGATCATAGCTCCCAAAACTTGGCTTATAATATAACCAGGAACATGAATCCATGAAAACTTTCCAGCAAATGCCAATCCAAGCGTAACTGCCGGATTTAAATGTGCACCACTAGATTTTGAAGTAATATAGGCAGCAACAAAAACAGCCAATCCCCATGCAAAAGCAATTAACAACAACTTAGTTTGACCATTTCCGTAGGTCTTTTTTAAATTGACATTAGCAACTACACCATTTCCAAGAAGTAAAAGTATCGCAGTACCAACAAGTTCAGATAAATAGGGATGTATTTCCATTTTTTAATCAAAATTAACATAAAACATTTATTGCTTCCTTCCAATTGGATAAGATATTTTTTTTATTGAAAATTTCAGGCAAGAATTCTCTATCGTGCTTCCATATATTTTTTAAATCTTCTGTAGATTTCCAGTATCCAGACCCCAAACCAGCTAAAAATCCTACACCTAGAGCTGTAGTTTCCGTAATTACAGGTCTAATTACTTTTGCATCAATTAAATTGCATTGGATTTGCATTAATAAATTATTATTGCTTGCTCCTCCATCTACTTTAAGATTGGTAAACTGAGTATTTGCGTCTTTTTGCATATTTTGTATTATTTCATAGGTTCTTATTGCAATCCCTTCTAGTGCCGCCCTAGCAATGTGTCCTTTCTCAGTTCCTCTTGTTATTCCTAATATAGATCCAGTAGCCTTAGGGTTCCAGTAAGGAGCACCAAGTCCAGATAAAGCAGGAATAAAAGTAACTCCTCCATTATCTTTTACTGTAGATGCTAAAGCCTCAATTTCAGAAGCATTGGAAATTATTTCAAGTTGATCTCTTAGCCATTGAACAAGAGATCCTGCTGTGAAAATACTTCCTTCAATAGCATAAATAGTTTTATTATTTATTTGATAGGCAATTGTAGATAAGAGCCTGTTTTTTGATTTTACAATTTTCTCTCCAGTATTCATCATGCAAAAACATCCTGTTCCATAGGTGTTTTTAATATCTCCTTCTTCTAGACACATTTGTCCAAATAAAGACGCTTGTTG
>CALKFX010000013.1 GCA_938084875.1 uncultured Flavobacteriales bacterium
CTGTCTGGTTTGCAATTTCTTTATGAATTTGAATTTCTAGTTTGTTAAATTAGCTTAATTCAACCAAAAAAAGGTATATGTTAAAATTTATTTTTTGTGTAGGTGTAAAATTGATTTACTCTCAAAAAAAGAATCTTCAAAATAATTAATAATATTCTCGATTTTAAAATTGTAATTTTTAGATACTTTTTGAATTTCTTCTTTTAAATCTCCCCCCTTTAAATAAATAATTCCATTTTGAATTTGATTTTTATTAGATTTTGCAATGTTTTGCTCTACCCAAGGGCAGAACCTTTCAAGTTGGGTTACTGCTCTACTAACAATAAAGTCAAATTTCTCAGTAATATTTTCAGCTCTTTCAATTTTTGATTTTACGTTTTTAATTTCCAAATCTTCAACTATTTGATCGACAACCTTTATCTTTTTGCCAATTGAATCAACCAATGTAAATGAAGTATTCTTAAAATAAATAGCTAATGGAATGCCAGGAAAACCACCCCCAGTACCAACATCTAATATTTTTGTATTGTTTTTAAAATCAATAAATTTCGCTATAGACAAAGAATGTAGTACATGTCTTGTATAGAAGTTCTCTGTATCTTTTCTACTAATAACATTAATTTTAGAATTCCAATATAAGTAAAGATCTTTAAGACTTTCAAATTGATGGATTTGATTTTGATCTAAGTTTGGAAAATAATATTGAATTATTTTTGCGGAATCAGATTGTTTCAAAACTATGTTTCATTATGTTATATAGAAACTCTCTTGCTCTAAAGAGTTGAGCTTTAACTGTTCCTAATGGCAGGTTTAACTCTATGGAAATTTCTTCATAGCTCATTTCTTTAAAATATCTCATTTCAACTAAGATTTCGTATCTGGGTTTTAATTTTTTCACATACTGTCTCATTAATTGTATTTTTTGCTCATTCATAGCAATTTGCTCAGGAGTCATTCCATCACTTTTTATCTCGAACATATATTCCTCGCCATCATTATTGGAGACACGATTATCTATAGACATTACGTTTTTCTTCTTTTTTCTAAGAAAATCGATACAATTATTTGTTGCAATTTTAAATAGCCAAGTGCTAAATGCAAAATTTGGAGTGTATTGGCTTAATCTATTGAATGCTTTTCCAAATGCTTCTAATGTTAAATCTTCTGCATCATCATTATTATTCACCATTTTTAATAGCATATAGTATATTGGATCTTTATACTTATCCATTAAATCTGAAAATGCTTGTTGGTCTTTGTCCTTAGTTGCTCTTAGAACTAATTCATAATCTTTTTGAGCTTTTTCCGAAAGGTGTGATAACGTTTTTTCTTTCTCCATTAAAGTTTAATTCTTCTATTTATTTGAAAGATAGGTTGACAAAATAGTAAGATGATTTCATAAATCGGGAATGCCCAAAGAAGATCTTTGCACATCATAATCTTGAAAGCTTTGTAATTTATCGCTATAATTAATAAGTACCTTACTGTAAATAGAAGTAGACCAATCTTTATGTAATTAATTGAAAAAAATGAAAATATTAATAAAAAGTAAAAAGCAAATGCACTTATATACTGCATTCCTAATAAAATTTTGTGCTTTTTCTTGTATTTAAAATTTGTAGTGTGGTGCCTTCTTTTTTGATATACCCAGTTTTTAAATTCTTTTTTGGGCTTTG
Source organism: uncultured Flavobacteriales bacterium (assembly GCA_938084875.1). Lineage (GTDB taxonomy): Bacteria > Bacteroidota > Bacteroidia > Flavobacteriales_D > Parvicellaceae > MED-G20. The sequence continues at coordinate 1,677 of CALKFX010000013.1, forward strand.
ATATTGTCATACTTTTAGAATTGAATATGACTTGAGTATTACTTATATTGGATGCCTGATTAACAAATAAATCATCATCTCCAGATTCAATATGGTAATGGGACTTAAATCCATCGTTTAAATAATAAACATCTTGATGATAAGCTAAGTTTCTACCAACGCCCATATAGGCTAATTTTGCTTTTGCATATCCTAAAGAGTTTATTGCTATTTGAACGGCATCAAATCTTATAATTTTATTTAAAAATCCTTTTTCTTTTTCGTATATCCCTACGCCAATTACTATTTGTTTTTCTTCCTCAAATCCTTTACTCATTTCATTAATCCAATATTCTGACAGTGGTTGACAATCCGCATCTGTAAACAATAAATAGTTGTTTTTGGCCGCCTTTATCCCAATAGTAATTGCTAATTTTTTTCCAAAATTGTCAGTTTTATTATCAGGAATATCTACTATTTTAAGTTGGGGGTACTGAGCTTTAAATTTGTTTAATATTTCAATACTATCGTCCCAAGACCTGTCATTAACAACAATGACCTCAAAGTCTTCATATTTTTGATTAAGTACTAATGAAAGATTTTTTTTAAGATTTTCGTTTTCATTTCTTGCGCAAATTATTACGGATATTCCTTTTTTCTTTACACTTTTATTTTCCTTTATAAAAGCTACTCTAGCACTGAAATAAAACAAATAAAAACATTGAGTTGAAAAACTAACAGTAAGAAAAATAAATCCAATTTCAGAATAGGTCATTTGTATTAAAACATTTAATCATTTAAAAGTATTGCTTAATTAAGATGTTCTATATTTGTTCTGCAGCAGTTTATCCACAGTTTTATGAACTTTACTCTCTCAAAAAAAGATAAGAATTCAAATGCTAGGTCAGGTATTTTAAAAACAGACCACGGTGAGATAAAAACACCAATATTTATGCCTGTTGGAACTGCAGGAACAGTTAAATCAGTCTCACAAAGAGATTTAGAAGATCAAATTAATGCACAAATAATTTTAGGTAATACCTATCATTTATATTTAAGACCAGGAATTGAAACTCTAGAGAAAATAGGAGGATTACATAAGTTTATTTCATGGGACAAACCTATTTTAACGGATTCTGGAGGTTACCAAGTATACAGTCTCTCAGGTAGAAGGAAAATTATTGAAGAAGGTGTTAAATTTAAATCTCATATAGACGGATCTTCTCATTTTTTCACACCTGAAAATGTTATGGAAATTCAAAAATCTATTGGTGCAGATATTATAATGGCTTTTGACGAATGCACCCCATACCCTTGCAATTATTCCTATGCTAAAGATTCTATGGAAATGACCCATCGTTGGTTAAAAAGATGTGTAGATGGATTTAATTCAACTCCGTTTAAATACGACTATTCACAAGTTCTTTTTCCTATTGTCCAAGGAAGTACATATTCAGACCTAAGAAAAAAAAGTGCAGAAGTAATTGCATCTTTTGATTTGCCTGGAAATGCAATTGGCGGGCTTTCAGTTGGTGAACCACATGATTTAATGTACAAACATACTGAAGAAGTTTGTGCTATTTTACCAATAGATAAACCAAGATATTTAATGGGTGTGGGAACACCATCAAATTTATTGGAATGTATTGCCTTGGGAATTGATATGTTTGATTGTGTTATGCCATCACGAAATGCAAGAAATGGAATGTTATTCACCAGTGAGGGAGTTATTAATATAAAAAATAAAAAATGGGAAACTGATTTTAATCCAATTGATCCCAATGGTTTTTCTAGTGTGGATAAACGTTATTCCAGATCTTATCTTAGACATTTATTTGTATCCAAAGAAATGCTGGGTCCTCAAATTGCAAGTATCCATAATCTTTCTTTCTATCTGTGGTTAGTGAACGAATCTAGAAAAAGAATTGAGGATGGAACTTTTTGGGAATGGAAAAATAAAATGGTTGTCAAACTCGTTGAAAGACTGTAAAGTTTAATATGAAAAAGTTAGATTGGTTTATCGTAAAAAAATTCCTTGGAACATATGTTTTTATGATAGGTGTGGTTATGAGTATTTCTATAATTTTTGATGTTTCAGAAAAGTTAAAAGACTTTATTAATCCCGAAAACAACCTTACTTTTTATAAAATAATTACTGAATACTACCCTTACTTCTTTATTCACTACGCAAATTTATTTTCTTCCTTGATTATTTTTTTATCAGTATTATGGTTTACAAGTTTTATGGCACAAAGATTAGAAATTGTCGCCATTTTAAGTAACGGGGTTAGTTTTTGGAGATTTTCCAGGCCATATATTATCTCTTCTTCTTTTTTATTAGTTATCTCAGTTTTAATGAATCACTATGTTGCACCGTATGCAAATAAGAATAGGTTGGATTTTGAAAATAAATTTACCAAATACAATGTAAATTTTAAAGATGTTCATTTAGAGGTTAGTGAAGGAACGATTGTTAGTTACCGTCAATTTATAGGCAATACTACTACAGTTAGACGACTTTGGGTGGAGAATTGGAAAGAAAATGAAAATGGACAATGGGAGCTAGAAAGCGATATGCAAGTAGAGCGAGCTGAGGGAGATAGTGTGTTATACAACTGGAGGCTTAAAAATATTTTTATAAGAAAAATTGGCAAAATCAATGACGAACTTATCACTAGAAAATTAATTGATACAGTTTTGTCTTTTAACATAAGTGATCTTGGTCAGCGCTCTGCAATTACTTATGCTATGACTACTCCAGAACTTATTAAGTACAGAGAGAAAGAGGAAAATAAAGGAAACTCTATTGCACAAATTGACATAAGTAGACATGAAAGAACAGCTTACCCATTTGCTGCATATATTTTAACGGTTATAGGTATTTCTGTTGCTTCTCGAAAATCTAGAGAGGGGGTTGGCAAGAATTTAGTTATAGGTCTTTGTTGCGGTCTGGTCTACGTATTTTTTATGAAAATGACTACAGTTGCTGCAGTAAATATTGGTTGGAATACAATATTGGCAGTCTGGTTTCCAAATATTTTCTTTTCTATAGTAGCGATCTTTTTATTTTATAAAAGATTAATCTTTTAATGATTTATTTTTTTTAATCTTTTAAATCTTATTTTCTTATTACCTTTTTCCATAGAGATTTCATAATCTAATCCTTCAATATTGATTTTTACTGTATAAAAAGGATTTGCTTTCATAAATCCATTGGATTTATTCCAGTTTACATTAATTGTTTTAAAGTTATTCTCAATATCTAGTTTATTTAATTGATAATTCTCTAAGTCATTAATAAATTCTTTACTATACTTTTTTTTCAATTTTTCTACAACTTTATAAAAGTTGAAATTATCCATATAGATATTGGTATCTATATGGTTAACAGATTGAAATCTGGAAAAGTTTTGATTATTGAACGAGGTGAATCTACAGGTAGAATCATTAAATGAAACATCTATAGAAATTGTATCGTTGTTATATTCAAAGAAGTAGTTTTTGGTATCGGTTTTGGTTTCACTTTTAGAGAAAAGTATATTGCCATTTAATAAAATATCGAAAACTTTTTTAGAAAAACTCTCGTTAATATTTATAACCTCTGATTTTTCAATGTTAATTTTAATTGGATTGACTAAAAGGAAATTTTTTATTTTGTTTTCTGGTAGCCAGTTCCATTCTCTATCGTTGAAAAGAGAATAAACTAAAAACAGACCTAAAATAAAACCTACAAGGTAAAATTTAAGTCTGTTTATAAAGTTCATTAAAATACCCCCAATGGGCTAATTAATATCTGTAATATTCTGGCTTGAATGGCCCTTCAACTTTTACACCGATGTAATCTGCCTGATCTTCTCTTAAAGTCTCAAGTTCAACACCAATTTTTGCAAGATGCAAAAGGGCAACTTTTTCGTCAAGGTGTTTTGGCAACATATAAACTTCGTTTTTATAATTCTCACTATTTTTCCAAAGCTCAAGTTGTGCTAATGTTTGATTGGTAAATGAGTTACTCATTACAAAAGATGGATGGCCTGTAGCGCAACCCAGGTTAACCAGTCTTCCTTCGGCTAATAATATAATATCTTTACCATTTATGGTGTACATGTCTACTTGTGGTTTAATAGTAGTTTTGGTAGAGCCATGGTTTTTATCAAGCCAAGCAACATCTATCTCGTTGTCAAAATGACCAATATTGCAAACAATAGTTTTGTCTTTCATCATTTCAAAATGCTTTCCTTTAATGATGTCTTTATTTCCAGTTGCTGTAACCACTATATCTGCTTCGGCTACTGCATTTTCCATTTTCTTCACTTCGAAACCATCCATTGCAGCTTGAAGTGCGCAAATAGGATCTATTTCTGTGACTATTACTCTTGCACCTGCACCTTGAAGAGAAGCTGCCGATCCTTTACCAACATCTCCATAACCTGCAACAATAGCTACCTTTCCTGCCATCATTACATCGGTAGATCTTCTTATGGCATCCACTAAGGATTCTTTGCAACCGTATTTGTTGTCAAACTTCGATTTTGTTACAGAATCATTAATATTAATAGCTGGCATTGGAAGTGTTCCATTTTTCATTCTTTCGTATAGTCTGTGTACTCCAGTAGTTGTTTCTTCAGAAAGTCCTTTTATGTCTTTCACTAGTTCTGGATAGTTGTCCAAAACCATATTTGTCAAATCTCCACCATCGTCTAAAATCATGTTCAATGGTTGGTTGTCTTCAAAAGCAAATAGAGTTTGTTCAATACACCAATCAAATTCTTGGTCATTCATTCCTTTCCAAGCAAAAACTGGAATTCCTTCTTTGGCAATAGCAGCTGCAGCATGATCTTGTGTAGAGAATATATTACAAGAAGACCAAGTAACTTCTGCCCCCAAATCAATCAAAGTTTCTATAAGAACTGCAGTTTGAATAGTCATATGAAGACATCCAGCTATTCTAGCTCCTTTAAGTGGGAATTCACCTTTATACTCTTCTCTTAAAGAAATTAACCCAGGCATTTCTGCTTCTGCTAATCTAATTTCTTTTCTTCCCCAGTCAGAAAGACTGATGTCCTTAACTTTAAAATTTTCTTTTACTATATTACTCATATTTAGTATTTTTTGGCAAATGTAGTTTTTAGACTTATAAAAAACAAGAGTAAATAACTTTGTCTAAGGTTTGTTGATTAAAATTAGAAATAACTTGTAAAACCAAGATGGATTTTCCCTGTTCTTATTAAAAATGGATTATCAATTTTTCTCCCCAAACCATAAATCAAGGTTAGAAGACCATTTGGCATAGAGATGTTTGTTCCAAATCCAAAACTTTGAAAATATTCAGCCCTTATAAAATAATTAATTTCACTTTCGGTCCATGCAAAATCTGAGAAAAGAAAAACATTAGATTTCTCATCTAAAAGGTACCTAAATTCAAAATTCCCAAGAATAAAGGAACTCACCCAAATAGATTCTTCATCAAACCCTCTAATAGTTTTATAGCCGCCTATCCTAGTTAATTCATTTTCGTAAAGAATATTATTTTGAATAGTTGATGTAGAAAGTTTAATTTTAAAAGTAGTTCTATTAATTAAACTTAGATAACTCGATAAAGATAAATTTCCGTTAAAATTTGGAGATTTTAGGACATTATTAGCCGCTGTATCTATTGCATAAGTTTCTTTCCATCCATAAGCAATTTCACTTTTTATATTAAATCCTCTTTTAGGGTTGAATGGATTGTCTAGTTTTTTATAATCGGTTACAAACCCAAAGCTATTAACTGATGTGGAACTATAATCACCTTCTAAAAGATTGGTGGAGTTATTGTTAGTAAATAAAAAGCCATTAGAAAAATTGGAGCTAGTTTTATAATTTATTATCAGCTTTGAATTAAAATTAAAAAACGAACTATCTTTCTTAATCATATCTAGTCCGCCTATAATCTCGAAATTTGTATTGAATAGGAACGGATAGCTAAGCTCAGCAATAAGATTTTGTGAAGAGTTGAACATTCTTCTCCAATTAATTTTAAGTACTTCACCATAGCTCAAAGCATTTTGAAAATTTAGAGCTACATTTCCTGTGAATTGTACATTTTCATTTTCACCAGGTTGAATACCAACAAGACCATTTATGCTATTTTTAGATTGTGGTGTAAAATAAGTATATAAAGAAACTTTGTTGTCAATGAACTCATATGCAGGCGGTCTAATTTCTTGAATGAATCCTGTATTTTTAATGTTTTCACTTATTTTATAAATTTTGTTTAGTTCAAATAAATCTCCATTTGTAATGTCTGAAAATTTATATACAAGTTGTAGTTCTTTTTTTGTTATCTCTGGATTTATTATTGAATCAATTTTAACTAATGGACCCGAAATTAAATTACATATTAAATTAATTTTTGAATTTATAATTTCACTTTTTTGAAATTCAAACTCTGCAAATGGAAATCCATTGTTGTTCATCAGAAAAATCCATTTTTTTATTCTATTAGAAAAATCATTGGCATTAAAATAAGTTTTCTCGCTATTGAAATCCTCTCTAAGTTTAAGAGCTAAAGAATTTGGTAAATTTACTTTTATGCTGTTTACAGAAATAAGATTTCCAGTCTGTAAATAAATTTTTAATTTTTGATTTTTCAGGTTTACAGAATCAACATTACAAGTAAAGTATCCACTTTCTATTTCTTTAAGTAAAATATTATTTACTAGTTCTCTAACATTATTAGAATTAGTTTTCTCAGCTTTAAAAAGTTCTAGATTCTTGTAAATCTCTAAGAAGTTTACTCGTTGCCCAAAAATTAATATTGGAAAAAAAAAGATTAACACTATTATTTTCTTTAAACTCATCTTTACCAGATAATTTCTTTTAAATGATTTGATTTTAAGAACTTATTTGCCTTAGAAAAATGTTTGCAACCAAAAAAACCTCTGTAGGCTGAAAGAGGGGATGGGTGAGGTGCCTTTAAAATAAGGTGCTTTTTAAAATCTATTAAAACTTCTTTTTTCTGGGCATAATTCCCCCATAAAATAAAAACCACTTTACATTTTAATAACGAAATTTCTTTTAAGATAGTATTTGTAAATAAATCCCATCCTAAATTATTATGTGAGTTTGCTGTTCCTAACCTTACAGTTAATGAAGAATTTAATAAAAGAACACCTTGATTTGCCCAAGATTCAAGATTTTTTTTAGTTTTAGGACTGTAGTTTAAATCGTTTTTAATTTCTGTAAATATATTTCTTAGGGAGGGAGGAGTATTTTGATTTTCATTAACTGCAAATGCAAGTCCGTTTGCTTGATCTTTGCCATGGTAGGGGTCTTGGCCTAAGATTACTATCTTCAAGTCTGTAAATTTTGTTTTCTCAAATGCTTTGAAGATATTTTCTTTCTTTGGACATAGTAATTCTTTAGTGCAACAATTTTTTACTTCGCTGTTTATTTTTTGAAAATATTTTTTTGAAAATTCTTTTTCAAAAATGGTTACCCATTCTTTATGTAATTTTTTAGTATTCAATTTATATCAAATTTTACCACAATTAAATAAAAATCATTTGATTTTATTGTTGGTATTTCTTTTTTAATAATTTTGTTGATAGATATTTCGAAAAAATCATGAAAAAATTATTTACTTATTCGTTTGCAATTGTAGTTTTATCCTCCCTTTCTTCTTGTTTTGTATTTCAACCACCGCAGAAAACTTGTCCAGCTTACAGCTTAAATCCTCAAGAGGACAATCATAAAGAGTTAATTACATTGCAAGATAAAAAAACTAAAAAAGCCAACTTTTAACTAAAGTCCTTTTTTTGTTTTAAACTTTCCTTTAAACAATTCTTTTTATTCTACATTTTCTCTATTTTTGCTATTGATGTTTAGAATAGCAATCTTAATTTCATTACTAATAACTCAGACATTTTCTGCTTCAATGTTTTCTCAGGTCCCTGTAAATGAGAAATTGATGGTGAGAATATCTAAAGAGATTTGGTTGGGAGCTACTGTTCACTCTAGCGGTTTTGCTCTGAACTATGGTATGTCAAAGTTTAAGACTTTCAAGAAAAAATCATTAATTAATGTAGATTTAGTAAGTATAAATCACGATAAAGAGTACAAAATATTTGGATCTTTTGATGAAAATGCAAAGAAATTTATTTTTGGCAAATTTAACTCTCTTTACACTGTAAGATTTGGTTTTGGTAATAGGAAAATTTTATATGAAAAGTTAAGAGAAAATGGTTTGCAGATTTCAATGAATTATACAGTAGGTCCATCTGTAGGTTTAGTAAAGCCAGTTTTTTTAGAAGTTTTTAAATACGATTTTTCAGGAAGAATTGCAGGAATTGCTACTGAAAGATACGATCCTGAATTACATAACTTTTATAATATTTATGGCAGGGCTTCTTGGACTGCTGGTTTAATGGAAACAAAAATTAATCCAGGTATGTTTTTTAAGTTGGGTTTTGATTTTGATTATTCAAGTAATCGAGAAATCATAAATTCTTTGGAGGTTGGGGCTTGTCTAGACGTCTTTTCTAAACCTGTAATTTTAATGGTAGAAAATAACAACTACAGGTTTTATCCTAGTGTATATATTAATTGTTCTATTGGAAATAAATTTTATTAATGAGTGTTAATTCTGCTGTAAAAACTAAAAAGCCAAAATGGCTTAAAGTAAAATTACCTACTGGGGAATCTTATAAAAATGTAAGAAATCTTGTTACCGAACATAAACTTCACACAATATGTGAAAGTGGAAACTGTCCAAATATGGGTGAATGTTGGGGAGCAGGCACTGCTACTTTTATGATTTTAGGTAATGTTTGTACAAGATCTTGTGGGTTTTGTGCAGTTGCTACAGGAAAACCCGAAGCTGTAGATGAGTTTGAGCCTGGAAGAGTAGCTAACTCTGTTAAATTGATGAAGGTTAAGCATGCGGTCATTACATCTGTTGATCGTGACGACTTGTCAGATGGAGGTTCTAATATTTGGGTAAGTACTGTTAAAGCAATTCGAAGACAATCTCCTACTACTACCTTAGAGACTCTAATTCCAGATTTTGCTGGGATTTGGAAAAACTTGAATAAAATAATAGAAGTTGCGCCAGAAATTGTTTCTCATAATATCGAAACTGTAAGAAGGCTTACAAAAACAATTAGAGTTCAAGCTAAATATAATAGAAGTTTAGAGCTTCTATTACGTCTTAAACAAGGTGGGATGAAAACTAAGTCTGGGTTAATGCTGGGATTAGGAGAGACTGAAGAAGAAGTTTTTGAAACACTTGAAGATTTAAGATCTGTTAAAGTTGATATTGTTACTATAGGTCAGTATTTACAACCAACTCCAAAACACGCTCCTGTTAAAGAATTTATAACTCCTGAGCAGTTTGCAAAATATAAAGAATTTGGTCTAAAAGCAGGGTTTAGATTTGTTGAAAGTGGTCCTTTGGTAAGGTCTAGTTATCATGCTGAAAAACACTTATTTTAAATTGTTTAATTTATTTTTAATAAAATTCATTCAACAACGCCTTGAATAATTTAATAATTTGTATTTTCGAAGTAATTAATTTTAACTCATGAATAAAAAAGTTCTATACCCATTAATATTTTTAGGAGTTGTTGTATCTCTCTACACTTTTACAAAAAACGATAATAACATCCCTAGAAAATATTCTTTTAAAGAAATTTCAGATACCAAAGCTTTTGCTGGTGCTAAAGGCGCCCAAGAGTATGCAGAATTAATATATAAGGATGTTGTTACTGGAAAAGTTGAATTGGCCAAATTGGCTGCGGCAAAAGACGAAGTTCTTCAAAGAATGCAGTCCAGATCAACCAATTTAAGCTTCGTTGAAGAAGGCCCAGATAATGTAGGAGGAAGAACAAGAGGAATTGCTATTGATCCAAATAACGATAATGTAATGTATGCAGGTTCTGTTTCTGGAGGTCTTTTCAAAACTGTAAATGGTGGTTCAAATTGGACTAGAGTTCAAGAATTTGACAATACTATGGTCAACAGTGCTGGTGGTGTAGGTTCACTTGGAATTTCTTCTATAGCTTTTTCTGCAAACGGTAATATGTTATATGTTGCTACCGGAGGTTCAAGATTTGGTGAAGGCCTTATCGATGGTGATGGTGTTTGGGTTAGTTCTAATATTAACACTAGTACACCAACTTTTAATCAAATCCCAGGCACAGATAACAAAGATATTTTGAAAGTGGTTACCAACCCAAACGATCCTAATGGTGCTTATTTTGTAGGTATGGGTGTTGGATTAAACAAAATTGAACAGGGAATGAATGTTATTCCACAAGCAAATACTATTTCTGGAATACCGACCAACGCTACAATTGGCGACTTGAAGGTTTCTGAAGATGGTCAAGTTATGATATTGGGCTTAGATCAAGGAGGAATTAGATCATGGATTAGCCAAGATGGAGGTGTAAATTGGACTGATTTGCATTCTAATGGTGAATTATCTGGAACTGGTACAATTAGAGGAGAGTATGCAATTTCTAAGAATAAGAATGATGCTAATAATTACACTCTTTATGCTTTATTTGCATCTTCTGCTGGTACACTTGGCGGAGTTTATAGATCGGTAGATAACGGAACTACATGGTATCAAATAGCTCCAGGTGCTACAGGAAATTTCACTCCTTTGACATCAAGGAGTGGTCAAGGTAATTATGATTTGGTGGTTATTTCCAGACCTGACGGTGAAGAATGTATAATTGGTGGAATTGATTTATGGTCTTGGGTACATACTCCAAATTCTGCTGATCCTGAAAATGGCCAATGGTATGCAGTGTCAGCTTGGTATGTAGATCCTTCTGTTCCTATTTATATTCATGCTGACAACCATCGTTTATTATGGAAAAACGATTATACATTACTAGTAGGTAACGATGGTGGTGTTCAAGTAAGAACTGGTGGCTCTGGAACCAATCAATTCGGATCTGTAATAAACAAAGGTTACAATGTTACTCAGTTTTACTCGATGGCTTTCGGGGGTAATGGTTCTGTTATTGCAGGTGCTCAAGATAATGGTACTCAGTACAAGGATAACTCTTTGCCTTGGTCTAAAGAATTTGCCGAGGTTTCTGGTGGAGACGGTTTCGAATGTGAAATTTCCTATTTAAATAGCAATGCATTTGTAACAACTGTATACAATGGTTCTATCTCAAGATCTAGTGATGGAGGAACTACCAGTCAATCTGTTCCAGCACCATGTACTGGAATTGTTGGTGAGAACTGTGGCCCTTTTTACAATGCTATTGCTCTTATGGAAAATCCAGAAGATTTAAATACTAAAGATTCTGTAGAATATGTTCCTAATGAAGATAAATTAATTGGAGATACCATTACTTATTACAGTAAGTCATTTGGAATTCCTATCAAACATGTTTTGACTCAAAACTTGAATGTATATGATACAATGAATATCGTAGGAACTGATACATTTGTAACTGTTACTGGCGCAGATACTCTTACTCTACCAGATTATGTTCAATCTTATTTTATAACTCAAAATGACGCTTCAGTTTACGTTACTAGAGATATGATGAGATATACTACTGTTCCTGAATGGTGGAGAATTTATAATTTATCGAGTTCAATAAGAAGTTTTGAAATTTCACATGATATGAACTATGCTTGGTGTGGTTCTTATAATGGAAGCCTTGTTAGGATAACAGGCCTAGGAAATGCATATTCCAAGCAAGAAGCTGATATTGCATACAGACCATCAGCAACTGATACTTTGATAGAAATTGCTACTGGTAGTATAGTAACTGGTTCTTTAGTAAATCAAATTAATTTTGCTCAGGACGGAAATCTATATACTAAACAAAATGGTTCAGAAATTTCATACAAAGTTCATTACGAAAGTGTGTCTAATTTTCCAGGAACTATAACTGATATTTCTGTAGACCCTAACAACCCGGATAATGTTTGTGTAGTTACCTCTGGAACATCAACCAATCATGTATATTATTCAACAAATGCAACATCCTCAAATCCTTCATTTACTTCAATTGATGGTGATTTACCAGATATGCCAGTTTTTGGATGTATTATTGAAAGAGATCCTGCT
>CALKFX010000014.1 GCA_938084875.1 uncultured Flavobacteriales bacterium
TCCTGGAATTAATTTGGCTATTGGTCCGCCAATAGAAAATGGCTTTTATTACGATATTGACTTTCAAGACTACAATATTTATGAAAAAGATTTAGAAAAAATCGAAAAAAAAATAATTGAACTTGCTAGAGAAAAAAATCCATTTGTAAGAAAAGAAATCACTAAAAAAGATGCTTTAGAGTATTTCAAAGAAAAAAACGACCCTTTTAAGGTTGAGCTTTTAAATGAACTTGAAGACGGTACAATCACTTTTTACACACAAGGAGAATTTACAGATTTGTGTAGAGGTCCCCACTTGCCAAATACAGGTTTTATCAAAGCAGTGAAGCTTCTTAATATTGCTGGTGCTTACTGGAGAGGAGATGAAAACAACAAACAGCTTACAAGAATTTACGGTATAACTTTTGAAAAACAAAAAGATCTTATTTTATATCTTGAACAGTTAGAACAAGCGAAACAAAGAGACCATAGAAAACTTGGAAAAGAATTAGAGTTATTTACATTTTCAGAAAAAGTTGGGCAAGGATTACCGTTATGGCTTCCTAAGGGAACAGAGCTAAAAGAACGATTAATGAACTTTCTTAAAAAGGCCCAAACAGATTCAGGATACTTACCAGTTTCTACACCTCATATTGGGCATAAAGATCTTTACGTGTGTTCTGGTCATTATGAAAAATATGGAGAAGATTCATTTCAATCCATAAAAACCCCAAATGAAGGAGAGGAATTTTTGCTTAAACCTATGAATTGTCCACATCATTGTGAGATATTCAATGCATCTCCTAAATCATATAAAGATCTTCCTTTAAGACTAGCTGAGTTTGGAACTGTCTATCGTTACGAACAAAGCGGAGAGCTACATGGACTGACAAGAGTTAGAGGTTTTACCCAAGACGATGCACATATATTTTGTAGACCTGATCAGTTAGAGGAAGAATTTAAAAAAGTTATTGATTTAGTACTTTATGTTTTTAAAGCTTTAAAATTCGAAGATTTTGTTGCTCAAGTATCATTGAGGGATCCAGAAGACGATAAAAAATATATTGGAACTACGGAAAATTGGGACAAGGCAGAAAAAGCAATTATAAAAGCTTCTGACGAAAAAGGATTAAAAACTGTGGTTGAATATGGGGAAGCTGCATTCTACGGACCAAAATTAGATTTCATGGTTAAGGATGCATTAAATAGATCGTGGCAGCTAGGTACCATACAAGTAGACTACAATCTTCCAGAAAGATTCGAATTAGAATATACTGGATCAGACAATCAAAAACATAGACCAGTAATGATTCACAGAGCTCCTTTTGGTTCTATGGAAAGATTTGTTGCTTTACTAATTGAGCATACAGCAGGAAAGTTTCCTCTTTGGTTAAATCCAGAACAATTTATTATCCTACCACTTAGTGAACAATTTAACGATTATGCTCTAGAAGTTTTAAAACTTCTAAAAAATTACGATATTCGCGGTCTTGTTGATCAAAGAGCTGAGAAAATAGGCAGAAAAATCAGAGACGCAGAGTTAAACAAAATACCGTTTATGCTTATTGTCGGTGAAAAAGAAACCAAAGAAAATCTTCTCTCTGTAAGAGAACAAGGAAAAGGAGATTTGGGTAAATTTAAGATTAATGATTTTGCAAAACTCATTAATGACAAAATTAACTTAGATTTTAAAGAATTAATTATTTAACAAAAAAGGAGTATTATCAGACCTAGAAGACCCAACAGAGGAAGAATTATCAAGGAAGATCCACATAGGATTAACGAGCGAATAAGAGTCCCCGAAGTAAGAGTTGTAGGAGAAGGAATAGAACAAGGTGTACATTCTACATCCAAGGCTATAAAAATGGCTGAAGAAATGGATCTAGATCTTGTAGAAATTTCTCCTAACGCAAGTCCTCCCGTTTGTAAAATAATTGATTATAAGAAATTTTTATACGAGCAAAAAAGGAAACAAAAAGAAATGAAATCAAAACAAGTAAAAGTTGTTTTGAAAGAAATTAGATTTGGACCAAATACAGACGAACATGATTTTCAGTTTAAATTAAAACATGCTATCAAGTTCTTAAGTGAAGGAGCTAAACTTAAAGCTTTTGTTTTTTTTAAAGGTAGATCAATTATTTATAAAGACAGAGGTGAAATTTTGTTATTAAAATTTGCTCAAGAATTAGAAGAATATGGTGTTTTAGAAAAAATGCCAGAATTACAAGGAAAGAAAATGACTATTATCATTAATCCAAAAAAGAAATAACAATACAACAAGAAAGTTATGCCTAAAATGAAAACCAATTCCAGTGCCAAGAAAAGATTTAAATTCACAGGCAGTGGTAAAATTAAAAGAAAACATGCCTTCAAAAGTCATATTTTGACCAAGAAGTCTACAAAAAGAAAGAGAAACCTTACCAAAGCTACTTTAGTAAGTAAATCAGATGTGAAAAATATCAAGTTGCAACTTTGCGCTTAATATAATCACGGTTATTAAATGTTGAACCAGGCTTTCAGTCAAAAAAAAGATAAGTACGCAAGTCGCTTTGAGCCAAAAATTTAAATTATGCCAAGATCAGTAAATAGTGTAGCCGCTAAAGCAAGAAGAAAAAAGATATTAAAACTTGCAAAAGGCTATTTCGGAAGAAGAAAAAATGTACACACTGTAGCTAAGAATGCAGTGGAAAAAGGTCTTCAATATGCCTACAGAGATAGAAGACAGAAAAAAAGAAACTTTAGAGCATTGTGGATACAACGAATCAATGCCGGAGCGAGACTTCATGGAATGAGTTATTCAGAATTCATGGGAAAAGTAAATGCTAAGGGAATTGAGTTAAATAGAAAAACTCTCGCTGATTTAGCAATGAATAATCCCGAAGCATTCAAAGCAGTGGTTGATTCTGTAAAATAAGATCGTTTTATAAAAATTACTTAAGGGGCTAGTGCCCCTTTTTTTTATCCAATTTCCTAAGAAATTCTAGTTGGCTGGTTATATTACCCATTATTGGATAACCCATTTTCACTAAAAGTGTATTGGTATTATCTAATAAACTAGTATTTGGATAAAAATTATCTCTTAAAAAATGGATGAATTTCAGCATCCAAAAAGCATCAAATATATTGTAGAATAACTTTAGACAACTCTTGTGAGAGTTGGTATAATTCAACATCATGGTATGGTGCTTAATCCATATTTCATAATCCATATAAGCTTTTAATTTTTCTGGAAAATTCTCGTATTTGAAATCTTTATTTTCAATCCTATTTATCCATGAATTGATGATTTCAAAACATTGAAAATCATAGGTGATAGACAAATCTTTTTGGGAATTTAATCCTTCTAGTATTGCTCTTCCGGTTCCAAAAGGAACTCTATGTGATATTCTGGGGGAAGGAATCACTTTAGTATCGTTGATTTCCCCAAAAATTTCTCCTTTAATTAGTTTATTTATAAAATAAAAGTCTTCTCCTGCTTTTCTTCTGTTCATTCCACCTTGTCTAGCATATGCAGAAGCAGTTAAAGCAAAAGCACTTCCTATTGTGTGAAATGAGTAAGGTAAGTTTGAATATTTCAGAGAATTCTTGTAATATCTTAAATGAAGTTCGTAGTATATAATTTGCTCTAAATGAACATCACTAAAAGAATCTCCAGTTGTCGGGTGTTCAAAATAGATAGAGGCGGCATTAAAATTATTGTTTGAGAAAAAAGAATAAATAGAATTTAAATAATTGGATTCTACTACCGTATCTGCATCTAAACCAACAATTGTTCCGTTAAAATTAATTGTTCTAAACCTTTGAGTTGCTATATCCATTCCCAATTTTCTAGCCCAACCAACTCCAGCATGCTTAGCATCTAAATCTCCAATAAGAACTGGAATTAAGTGCATATTACTATTACTGTAAGTTTCTGAAAGATTTTGTAATGTCTTTAAAGTCAGTAAATTTTGTTCTTTTATCTCCTCTATTTCAGACTCAGAATTATTTATTAAAACAATTACTTCAACATCAAAAGAAAAATTGTCTTGTTTTAAAAAAAGAGAATCTATGGTAGGTTGTATATTCTTCTCGTTGTAAGAAGGTATTACAACAATTATTTTTAAATCTTTAGAAGGTTCTAAGGCAATATTAATTTTTCTAAAAGGAAATCTCTTGAAATATTGATTAACTATGGAGATAAACGTCTTTTCACCCATTGGTTATTCTCTTTTATATAAACAATTCTGTCGTGTAACCTACTTGGTCTTCCTTGCCAGAATTCTATTTTATTAGGATTTAAACAATATCCTCCCCAGTTATCTGGTCTTGGAACATCTTGAGAGTTAAATTTTTCTTCATAAAACTTAATTTTGGCCTCCAGTTCAGTTCTGTCTTTAATTATTTGACTTTGATTGGAAGCCCAAGCTCCAATCTTACTTGTTCTTGGCCTAGCATTAAAATATTTATCCGAAGTTGAATCGTTTACCTTACTAATTTTTCCTTGAATCCTAATTTGCCGTTCCAATTCTCCCCAAAAAACATTTAAAGCAGCATAATTATTTACTAAAATATCCGATCCTTTATTGGAATCGTAATTGGTATAAAAGACAAAACCATTAGAATTAAAATCTCTTATATACAATATTCTTGAGGATGGCTCATTATTACTATTTACGGTAGAGAGACATGCTGCGTAAGGGTCTAAGATTTCACTTTTAATAGCTTCTTCAAACCAAACTCCATATTGATCTATTGGGTTATCCGCAGACATTTTCTCTGTAAATGGTTGATCGGCGAAATCTCTTCGATTGGTATTTATATAATTTTTAACTTTTTTTATAGACACAAATAAAATTTTAAAATTAAAATTCAGTACAATATATTTATAATATTACGTAAAATTTCAAGTTATCATTTAAGATTATATATTTTAGGAGAATGAAATTAAGTTCATCAGATTTTTTAGGAGTTATTCCTGCAAGATTTAATTCTACTAGGCTCAAGGGAAAACCTCTTATGAAAATTGGTAAAAAAACCATGATTGAACATGTTTATTCAAGGGTTAGTAAAGTATTGGAAAATTTAGTAGTAGCTACAGATGATAGAAATATATTTGATACAGTAAATAAGTTTGGAGGCAATGTTGTTTTAACAAAAAAAGACCATTTAAATGGAACCAGCAGATGTTTAGAAGCTGTAGATATTTGGTCTAAAGAATCTGGGGAAAACTTTAATTATATTATAAATATTCAAGGGGACGAGCCATTATTGCACAAAGATCACATAACCAAATTAATAGATTGTTTTAACGACTCTAAAACTGAATTTGCAACCATTGCTCAAAAGTTAAATTCATCTGATAACTTACCAAAAGACAAGGTATTTTTAGTCAAAGACACTTTTAATTATGCACTTTATTTTTCAAGATATACCATACCATTTGTTAGAGAGGACGAATCAAAAGAAGATACGTATGAATTTCATCAACATATTGGAATATATGGATATACAATAAATGCATTAGAAAAATTTCAGCAATTAAAACCATCCAAACTAGAGATTAATGAAAAGTTAGAGCAACTTAGATGGCTAGAAAACGGAGGAAAAATTAAAGTAGGAACAACTATTTATCCATCTTTTCCGGTAGATACGTTAGAAGATCTAATTTCTATTAGAAAAATTTATACAAGTAAAGGTCATTTATAATTATTACTTTTGAAGAGTTGAAAGAGTCCATAAAAAAATACATAGAACTTGAAGTTCAAGCAATTAAGAATATTCCTGTTGATGGAGTGATAGAAAATGTTTTAGAAATTATTTGTGATAGAGTTCACCAAATGAATGGAAAAGTTATTGTGAGTGGAATGGGAAAAGCTGGGCAGATAGGAATGAATATCTCTACTACTCTTTCCTCCACAGGAACTCCCTCTGTTTTTATTCACCCTAGTGAAGCGCAACATGGTGACTTAGGTATTATTCAAAAAAACGATGTTTTATTGCTAATTTCTAATTCTGGAAAAACTAGAGAAGTTTTAGAATTTAAAGAACTTGCCGATAATCTCTTTAATGATCTTCCATTAATATCTCTTACTGGAAATAACAATAGTCCACTTTCTAAGATGTCAGATGAATGTTTATTTACAGGAAATCCAAAAGAAATTTGCCCATTTGGACTAACTCCTACAACTTCCACAACAGTTATGACCGTTGTTGGTGATCTATTGGTAGTTGGCATGATGGAAAAAATCAAATTCTCAAAAGAGGAATATGCCAAAAGACACCATAGTGGCTATTTAGGAAAAAAAGCAAAAGAATGAAAAATTTTACATTAATAGCTGGTCCATGTGCAATTGAAGATGACCATATGGGATTAAAAATTGCTAGTGAAGTAAAAGCAATTTGTGATGAACTGTCTATAGATTACATATTTAAAGCCAGTTATAAAAAAGCAAATAGGTCTAAAAACAATAGTTTCACAGGAATTGGAGACGACAATGCACTACAAATCATACAATCTATTGGGAGTGAATTAAATGTTAATACCATCACTGACGTACACGAAAGTCACGAACCCAAAAAAGTTGCCAAATATGTCAATCATCTACAAATTCCAGCATTTCTTTGCAGACAAACAGATTTATTGATAGAAGCTGGTAAAACGGGTCTTCCTGTAAATATTAAAAAGGGTCAATTTATGTCTCATGATTCTATGGGTTTTGCCATAGAAAAAGTACATTCTACTGGAAATAAAAATATTTGGCTTTGTGAGAGAGGAAACTGTTTTGGTTACAACGATTTAATAGTAGATGCAACTGCGATAACTAAGCTAAAAAAACATGGCTTTCCGGTGATTATGGATTGTACGCACGCAGTTCAAAAACCCAACCAAACAAGTGGGATAACTGGAGGAGATTCTTCTTTAATATCCTCTATTGTGTATAGTGCAGTTGCCAACGGAGTTGATGGTTTATTTATTGAAACACATCCAGATCCTAAAAGTGCAAAGAGTGATCCTCATACCATGCTAAAACTAGACCTTTTATTTCCAATTCTAGAAAAAGCTTTAAAAATTAGAAAAGCAATTTTATAGTTATTTCACTTCAACAACCAAAAACTTACTATTTCTCCAAAAATCATCTAGATCAATTATTATTAAAGAGTCTATGATTTCATTTGAAGTGGATAATCTATAAGAACTAGTAGGATGTGCAGTCATTAACCTTACTGTCTTATATCCTAAAGGAATATTTTGAAATTTATATTTTGAAATATAAGTGAAATAATCCGTATTTAAATCCGAATTCAATTTTCTAGTCTTCCCTATTCCAATTAATCCTCCACTCTTAGTCAAAACACCATTATCTAAAAGCTCGGATTTGGATCCAATAACATAAGCCACTTCGTTGAGCTTTTGATTTAAATCACTTATTTTTTTATTCTGAAGGTTGTATTTTTTAAAAATGACCTCAAAAGAAGCATTCATACTGTTTAATTCCTCTTTAAGAAAATAGACTTCCCTATTACTTCTAGCAATTTCTTCTCTTAAGTCTGTTACTTTAGAGGCAAATTGAGAATTTTTATCTTTTTCCAGTTTTACTGCATTATTTAATGCTATAATCATAGATTCATTTTCCTGTAATTTTTTAGAAAGAATTTTAATTGATTTTATTAAATCGGTGGTATCCTTGTTGATAAAATCAGGATTGTTTTTTTTTTTATTAATGATGAGTTCTTGCTTATTTATTTCATTTATATTATCCTTTATTTTTTGAATGTAAAGAGCATATAAATTTACTATAGAATCGTCATTTAATTTTTGAAATTCTAATGAGTTAATTGCTTGATCTTTAGAACTTAGTACGGATTGTAAACTATCAATCCTTCTAGATTCTTCTAAAACTGATTCTGAGTTAGAAACACAAGAGAATATAGTTAGTGATAAAAAGAAATATTTAAAATTTTTCATGTTTTAATATAAATTAAATAAGTTATTGGTACCTGTTGGTCTTTCAGTGGTAAATCCTTCTCCAAAACTTTTACCAATAGATCTGCCCATTAAGTTTGCTTTAGAAAAGATAGAATCCATAAATTCTTTACTTGAAATTGGAGTAATAGGTTCCTTACTTTTTGGATCGTAAAATTGACTTTCAAAGGCTTTAACAGCTTTAATCTTTTGATCCATTTCCTCTGAAATATCAATTATAAAATCAGGGTCAATCCACTCATCTTGAATATAATGATATACATTTTGAGGTCTATGAGGCATCTGGTCTTCACTATCCAGAGAGGTTTCGTACTTTCTTAATCCAGAAATAAAACATGCTTTAGATATTAGCTTAGATGCAACACCATGCTCTGGATGTCTGTCTTTAACGGCATTACAAAGAACAATTTTTGGCTGATGTTTTCTTATTGCTTTCACTACTTTTTCTAAAGATTCTTTAGATAAATCAATAAAAGAATCAGACATTTTTAGGTTTTCACGAAACTTTGCACCAATAATTTTCATCGCTTGTTCAGCCTCTAACGCTCTAACTTCTGGAGTGCCACGAGTTCCCATCTCCCCCATTGTGAGATCAATAATACCAACTGAAAATCCCATATTAATATGCTTGATTAATGTACCTGCTGCACTTAACTCAACATCATCAGGATGGGCACCAAAAGCTAAAATATCTACCATTTTATTATTTTTTAATTGATTCACTTTCTGGCAAACCATATTTATCAACCAAATATACAATAGAACTGATTGCCGAAGCACCTAGCTCCAACTCTCTTTTGTGAACGTTTTCAAAGACATCTGCCTTTGAGTGGTGATAATCAAAATATCTTTGTGAATCTGGTACCAATCCTACCAAACATAATTTTCCGTTTTTCAATGGCCCTATGTCCACACCACTGTAACCTTTATTGAACAAATGTATTTGATAGGGCTCAAATAGCTTTTTAAAACTTTGAAGATATTCTAATTGTAATTTGGTTCCATCTATACTAAATCCTCTTGGGGTAAACCCTCCTCTATCAGACTCCAATGCGAATAAGTGTTTTTCTCCTGATTTTCTAACCATTTCTGCATAGTGTTTTCCTCCTCTATTTCCATTTTCTTCGTTCATATACATCACACATCGTAAAGTTCTTTTTGGTTGAAGTTCTAATTTTTTAAAAGTTTCTAACACCTGAAGACTTTGGACTACTCCAGCTCCATCATCGTGTGCTCCTTCTCCAATATCCCAAGAATCTAGGTGTCCACCAACTAAAATAATTTCTTCTGGAAACTCAGTCCCCTTTATTTCTCCAATAACATTGTAAGAAATCACATCGTCATGTTGTTGACAAGAAAGTTCTATTGTTAGCTCTACAAGCTCACTTTTTTTTAACGCTAAACTTAAATCGTGTGCATCTTTGGTACTAATTGCTGCTGCTGGAATTCTATTATTGGAATCTAAATAGGTCATAGATCCTGTATGAGGGTTTTTATCGTACTTAAGGCTCATTGACCTTACAATAACTCCAATGGCTCCAAATTCAGCAGCTCTAGAAGCTCCTAAGTGTCTTTGGTCTACACAACTTCCGTAAGCATTTCCAGTGCTAATATAAGTAGGATTCATAACTCGATTGAAAAACACAATTTTACCTTCAATTTCACTTCTTCCAAAATCTTTCAATTGCGCCCAATTAGTAATTTCTATCACTTCCCCTGTTAAAATTCCGTTGGTACCTACAGAACCTCCTAGTGCAGTACAGTTAAGAAAACTTATTTGACCCTTATTATTTTTCCAATATACTTTTTCTAAGTTTCCTCTTTCCCAGTAAGGTACCATTACTTGCTGTAAATAAACAGTATCTAAATCGGTATTATTCATAATTATTTCCGCCCATTTTACTGCATTTGCAGCTGAATTACTACCACTTAATCTATGGCCAATATCTTTGCATAATGACCTTAGATTCTCATAACATTTCCCATCAGTTAAATTAAAATCATACAATGCTCTAATTTGGACAGAATCATTGGTTTGACACTTTAGATTAAAAGGTAATAGGAAGAGATAAAAAATAAAAAGTTTTTTCATATGCTTTTTTAGATGTAATAATTTATCTTTAAATAAAATCAAATTTAATTAAAATGGCTAGAACTTTAACCAATCAAATTCCACTTGGATTTAAAGCAATTGATTTTAAATTAACAGATGTAGTCACAGATAAAAAAATTAGTCTAAAAGATATTACTAAGAAAAATGGACTAGTAGTAATGTTTATTTGTAACCACTGTCCATATGTAGTACATGTTATAGATCAAATTGTAGAATTAGCGAATGATTATTTAAAAAAAGACATTGGTTTTGTTGCCATTAGCAGTAACGATATTGTGAATTATCCAGATGATGATCCTAAAAAAATGAAGCTATTTGCAAATGAAAGAAAATTCAAATTCCCCTATTTATATGACGAATCTCAAGAAGTTGCCAAAGCATACGATGCAGCTTGCACTCCAGATTTTAATGTTTTTAACGAAAAACTAAACTGTGTATACCGAGGTCAATTAGACGACTCAAGACCTGGGAATGAATCTAAGGTAGATGGTAAAGACTTGAGACTTGCACTAGATTACATGTTAGATTTAAAAGAAATTGATTTCATACAAAAACCATCTATTGGCTGCAATATCAAGTGGAAATAAAAATAGGTTACGAAAAAGTGCCCTAACTAAAAGATTAAATCTTAATGAGGAATTTATTGAAAGTAGTTCAATTAAAATTTCAAATCATTTATTTAAAAATTTTAGTTTATTAAAAAAAAATGTCCATTTGTTCTATCCTATACTTAGGAATAAAGAAGTAAACACTTGGCATATTCACAAAGCTATAAATTCCAATTCTGCTATTTTCACATCATTTTATGAAAAATCTAAAGATAAATGGGAATGTATTTCTTTTAAATCCTCAGTAAAATTCACTATTGGTAAACTAAATATTCCAGAACCAATGGATTACAAAATAGAAACATTGGATAAAATAGAGATCATTTTAGTCCCGCTTTTGGTCTTTGATAGATTTGGAAATAGAGTTGGCTATGGCAAAGGCATATACGACAAAATATTAAATCAGTTGAATAAAAACTGTTTAAAGATTGGTCTTTCTTTTTTTGAAGTTTCTAAAGAAAATATACAAGTTGATTTTCATGATCAGAGATTGGACTATTGTCAAACTCCGAATAAACTTTATAAATTTAAATAATGTCCTAAAAAATAATTTACTAATTTTACACCTGTACAATTGTATATTTTGTACAAAATGAAAAAATATTTATACATATTAATATTTATTATAAGCTCTTTATTTTCAGACTTTTATAGCTTAACATCAAAACCTTTAGTTCAATATAAAACACATCTTGCAATTTCAATAAATCCAAATTGCAATTCTCAATATGTCAACTATGCAATTATTACTGAATCTAATGGGAGAATCATAAAAACAAGATTTATTTCAGGAAGTGAATTTATTAGAATCGGGATGGGCAAGCAACCATCTAAAGCAAATTATACGGGTGAAAATATGTTCAAAAAATTTAAGATTAAAGATTGCTTGTACAAATATGATTCTTCTCAATGTCTAAAAACACCAGATCTTAAACTATTTGACCTTTGGGCATTAAGATACAACAGAAACCCATATTGCCCACCAGACTGCACGCCTGCTAAAAATATGCTAGTAGATGGATTTGGACAACATAAATACAGACCAAGTTGGCCTCAAATCCAAATACTTCAAAATTATGGTATTACCTATATAAATGATTTTTTTTACGGGGAAAACTTATTTCAATTACTTTCAGATTTTCAAAAACCTGAGTGGAGGACTAAATATCTCAATGCCATAGAATAAATTTTTAAAAAAAAAGCCAACCGAAAAATAATTATTGGTACCAGAAAAAACAAATAGAATAAGAAGGCTTGCTGTAAAATCCTTTTACTTTAGAAGTTATCTTTTTTGGAAGTTACCAATGGGTTTTCTTAGTGGCATGAGAATTAAAAAACTCAATGAAGATAAATGTATTGTCACCGTTCCGTTCAAATGGATTAATAAAAACCCATTTAAATCTACTTTTTGGGCAGTTTTGGGAATGGCTGGAGAAATGAGTACTGCTGCTTTGATTTTACAATATACTTACCAACAAAAACCATCATTTTCTACTCTTCCCTTAAAATGTGAAGCAGATTTTATTAAAAAAGCAGTTGGCATTACGAGTTTTGTTTGTAATGATGGTAAAATGATAAAAGATAAATTAAAGGAAGCAATTAATACAAAAAAACCTGTTGAGATTAAAGTATCTACTCAAGGGTTAGATGAAAGCTCAAATTTAATCTGTCAGTTCCACTTTACTTGGTCTGTAAAAGCAAGAGACTATTAGAGATGGTTGCATTAAAGAAAACTACTATCTTATTATTGTTTTTAGGGATTTGCAGTCCTTTTTTTGGAGGATGGGGTTTTTTTGGGCATAAAAAGATAAATCGTGTAGCGGTCTTTACAATTCCTGACTCTGAACTTTTTCAATTTTATAAAAAGAATATAGATTACTTAACCGAACATGCCGTTGACCCAGATAAAAGAAGATACGCTGTAAAAGGAGAAGCCGAAAAGCACTTTATAGATATAGATCACTATGTCGAAAAAGGAGAAAATCCATTTGATGTAATGCCAAGAAGATGGAACGATGCAATAGAAAAGTTTTCAGAAGACACTATCAAAACTTACGGAATATCTCCATGGAATATACAGCTAATGCTATACAAATTAACTACTGCATTTAAGGAAAAAAATCTATCTAGAATTCTTAAATATTCTGCCGAAATAGGACATTACATTTCTGATGCCCACGTCCCACTTCATGCTACTGAAAACTACAATGGACAATTTACCAACCAAAAAGGTATCCACGGCTTTTGGGAGTCTAGAGTGCCAGAACTTTTTTTTGAAGAATATGATTTAATCACTGGAAAAGCAGAATACATTAACAAGCCATTGGAGACAACTTGGGAATTCATTCAAGAAAGCTATTTTGCTGTAGACTCTGTACTTTCCATTGAAAAAGAAATAACCGAACAATGGCCAGATGATAGAAAATATTCTTTTGAAAAAAGAGGACGGGTAACAATGAAAGTATACAGTAGAGATTTTAGCAAAGAATATAGCAACAGACTAAATAATATGCAAGAACGAAGACTAAAAGCTTCCATAAAAGCAGTTGGTTCTTTTTGGTATACAGCATGGATTAACGCAGGACAACCAGACCTAAATGATTTAGCTCTTATCGATGCACCTATAAAAGAAGAAATTGAATATAAAATTGATAAGAATCTAAAAAATAAAAGGCAACACAGCAATTAAATTATTTCTTTTTCTTTCTTTTTTTTCCTCTCCTATTTTGTTTTAATGCTTTTCTAGCTTCATCTGTCAAAGGAACTCTTTTATAATAAGTCATTTTTCCAGAATCTATTAGACCAATGGCTCTTTCCATTAGTAAATCTTCAT
>CALKFX010000015.1 GCA_938084875.1 uncultured Flavobacteriales bacterium
ATTTTCCCAGTTCCCATAATAACATCGATCTTATTTTTTTTCATTAGGAACTTAACTCCTCCGCTCATTTTCTCGGCAACATCTCTACTTCTTTTTATTACCGCATTAAAATCTGCTTTGTGGCTAGAAACTTTTATTCCATAATCATCAGCATGGTTAATATATTCATAAACATTGGCACTTTTAAGTAATGCTTTGGTAGGAATACATCCCCAATTTAAGCATACACCACCTAAAGATTCTTTTTCTACAACAGCAGTCTTTAAACCAAGTTGAGATGCTCTTATGGCAGTTACATATCCACCTGGTCCACTTCCTAAAACAATTACGTCATAATTCATAGCTCAAATTTTAATTATTTATGCGAATTTATAAATTCTCTTCTTCAAATAGCTTAACAATTCAATTTGTTTAAAAAATCTTTAACAATCTCTGCTAATTTATAGGCAGATTCTTCTTTAAATCTAAACCAAAGTTCTGGTTCTATAAGTTCTAGTTCTGAAATTACAGGATTATTACCATTGTCTAAAATAATATCAACTCTTGCATAAAGAGGCATAGTTTTTAGACTTTTTACAGTTTTTTCTGCCAAATTAATTATTTCTAGGGAAGGATTTATAATTTCAACACTACCTCCGAAATCGTCTTGTACTCTAAAATCTCCTTTTTTTGCTTTTTTTAGTACAGAATGAGAGTATTTTCCACCAAAAAGCATTACTGCGATTTCGCCAGAAGATAAAATATTTTTTTGAAATTCTTGAACCATAAAATCTTCGTTATTGGTTAGAGAAAGCCATTTGTTTTGGAATTTTTTTATTTCATTATTTTTTAAATGATAAGTATGTCTAGCAGCTCCAGAAATAGTTGGCTTTACGACAATATTTTTCCAATTTTTACTTTTTGAAATAGTTTCTAGATCAAGCTGTGATTTTTTAGAAACAAATACACTCTCTACAATTGGTAAATCTTTTTTTTGTAAGTCTAATAAATAATGTTTGTCAAGGTTCCAATTTATTTGCTTGTAAGGATTTATCAGAAAACATTGGTCCTTAACTATGTCTAACCAATTTCTAAAGTTGGAAAATTGATCAAAGTAATCCCAAGTAGATCTAAATATTGCACTTTTTGTTGAAGACCAATTAAAATTATGGTCGTTCCAGTCTTTTTTAATGGTTTTAAGATTTAATTTTTCTAGTCCATCCAATAACAATCCGTCTTCTTTTAAAACATTTTGTATGTAAGAATCTATTTTTTTTGGATTTACATATCTCGAATCTGTTAATAGAACAACATCAAATTCTTTCATAAGAGCAAATATAATTATTACATAATTTAAGACCTGTTGTCTCATAAATTCTATTTTTGATATATGAAATATTTGGTTAGTTATAAAGATGCGGATAGACATTTTATAGATTTTAAGTTAATTGTTGATGCAAAAGATTTGTCAAAGATTAACTTACAACTTCCTTCTTGGAGACCTGGTAGATATGAACTTGGAAATTTTGCCAAAAACATTAAAGATTTTAATGTGGTAGATAATGATAATAATAATGTTAAGTATTTGAAAACAACAAAAGATTTGTGGGAGGTCGAATGTCAAAATACGAATCAGTTTATAGTCTCCTACAGTTATTATGCATCTGAGCTTAATGCAGGGTCTACTTACTTAGATCAAAACCAACTTTATATAAATCCTGTAAACTGCATGTTCTACAATTCTCAAGATCTTGATTTAGAATATGAAATAGAATTTGAATTACCATCAGATTATAAAATTTACTCCTCATTGGAAAACCTTGGAAATAATACTCTTAAAGCTTCAAATTTTGACCAATTGGCAGATTCTCCAATAATTGCTAGTAATTCTGCACAGCAAAGATCTCTAACTATAAACGATGTTAATTTTAGTTTTTGCTTTCAAGGGGAAGTAAAAGTTAATTGGGAAAAAATGCTTAAAGATTTTACTTCTTTTATCAATTACCAGATAAAACTTTTTGGTTCATTTCCTCATAAAAGGTTCCTATTTCTATTTCAAATAACTCCTTACAGTTCTTACCATGGAGTTGAACACCACCATTCTACAGTTATACTTTTGGGACCGTCCTACAATGTTTTTGAAAAGTTATATATAGAATTATTGGGTGTTTCTTCTCATGAATTATACCATGTTTGGAACGTTAAAGGAATAAGACCTAGTGATATGTTGCCTTACGATTTTTCTAAAGAAAACTTCACCCATATGGGTTATGTTACTGAAGGAGTGACTACGTATATGGGAGATAGAATACTTTTTGAAAGTGGGGTTTTTTCTAGAAATCAATATTTTAATGAATTGGAAAAATTATTTCAAAGACATTTTCATAACGATGGTCGAAATCATTACTCTGTTTCAGAATCCAGCTGGGATACTTGGTTAGATGGATATGTTCAAGGAATTCCTGGTAGAAAAGTATCTATTTATGTAGAAGGAGCATTGACAGCAATGATTTGCGATGCTAAAATAAGAAAGACTACTGGCCATAAAAAATCTTTACATGATGTAATGAAATCTTTTTATTCTGGTTCTAATGAATTAACTAGTTACGATTTGAATAGCTATAAGAATGCTTTAGAAACTGTATCGGGGGAAAGTTTCAGCCCTATTTTTAATAAAATTATTTATGGTAAAGAAGATTTTATGGATTTTCTTGAAGAGGCTTTAAAGGTTTTTGGTTGGAAGATTTCTGTAATTAAATCTGAAAATATAAGTTGGCAACTTGGATTAAAGACTTATTTTAAAAATGGCCATCTTAAAGTTTTAAATGTTTTAGAGGGAAGTGCTGCGTATAAATCGTTAGTTGTAAAGGAAGATGAAATATTGGCTATTAACGATTTAAGAATAGATAATAATTTGGACCATTGGCTAAAATATTTTGAAAATGACCAAATTGTATTGAAAGTTAGTAGAAATGGAAAAATATTGGATATAAATATGAATTCTAGTAATGATAATCAGTACTTTAAATATAAATTCTCAGAAGAATGAAAAAATTTGACGCTCTTAAGTGGCTTTGTCTTTTAAGTTTAATAGGATTTATCTATTGTTTTGTTTCGGATATTGGGTATTTCTTTCTCTTTTTGGATGGTTTATCTATGGAATCAGAAAAGAGTAGTTTTTTAAATTTAGTAATAGATAATCTAGATGAAAATGGTTTTGAATTCAATGAATATTTAGCTTCACAACTAAAAAGTCTATATGCTTTAAGAATTATCTTTGATATATTGGCAATGGTTGGGGTAGCTTTAATGTTTTTTAGAATCAAGTTAGGATGGACATTTTATTGGATTTTTCAAGTAGCTTATGTTTTAGCTCCCTACATATTTTTAAATTTTGAATTTCAAGCTTCTTGGCCTTATTTTACTGGCATTGCATTGGTCATGTTTCCACTTTTTAACAATATGATTCATTTGGTTTATGTCCTATTATTCATGTCCCAAATAGCACAACTCAAATAATAAAATCTATTTTGAATATTAAAATTTAACTTTTTCTTGTAAATTAGAGTAGAAGGATACTTTTATGGAAGAAAATAATGAAATAGACTACGACCCTATTAAATCAGAAGCAGATAAGGTTTCTGTAAAGCAGGCATTTAGTTCAGTAACTAATTTCTTGAAAAATTTATTTTCAATTTACGACGGAGTTGATAAAGAAAAAACTGTCGAAGATATACGAAGCGATATTGAGTTTTCCTCCATTAATATTTGGATTCTAATTTGTTCCATATTGGTTGCCTCCATTGGTTTAATTAATAATTCTCCAGCGGTAATAATTGGAGCCATGTTAATATCTCCATTAATGGGTCCCATAAGGGGAATAGGGTATGCTTTATCCGCCAATGATTTTAAAGCACTTATTCAGTCTTTAAAAAACTTTGGTATAATGGTAGCTGCGAGTGTTTTGGCATCTTATTTGTTCTATTTAATAACTCCAATTAAATCAGAAACATCAGAACTTCTAAGTAGAACTAAACCACATGTATTAGATATTTTAATCGCCTTTTTTGGTGGTCTAGCTGGAGTTATAGCAACAACTGTAAAAAACAAAGCCACAACAATAACAGTAATTCCTGGAGTTGCAATTGCAACTGCTTTGATGCCACCCTTATGTACAGTTGGATATGCAATGGCAGTAGGAAATTGGCCGTATTTTATTGGTGCTTTTTACTTGTTTTTATTAAACAGTGTTTTTATATGTTTATCAACTTTTATTGTTTTAAGACTGTTGAGTTTTCCAAAGGTTAAATTTGTTAATCCTAAAATTGAGAGAAAAGTTAAAATTTATGTTTTTACAGTTTTACTTCTTATTGTAATACCAAGTGTTTTTAAATTTTATCATATTATACACGAGTCTATTTTTATACAAAGCGCAGATAACTTTATCAAAAATGAAATATCTATTAATCCAGAAATAGAGGTGTTAACCAAAGAATTAATTTATGAAGATGAAAATCCTGAAATAATTTTAAATATTGGCGGAAAGTACATCAATGAAGAACAGATAAATAATTGGAAATTACAGCTTACTAATTATGAAATGGGCAATGTGAATTTAGAGATTCATAATTTACAGTCTAAGGCTATTGATGAAGAAGAGTTGTTAAATAAAATATTGGTAGATAATGATAAGAAGATATTATCTATTTCAGAAGAGAGAGACTTGTATAAAAGCGAACTTCAAAATATTATGAGAGAGAAAAATGCATTAGATCAATTAAATACTAGGATTTTAACCCATTTCCCATCTATAAAATCATTAAATTATGGTCAGTCCTACAGCGAGTTAAATGGAATAAAAGACACTAATTTTGTTTTTGTTATTAGTTGGAATAACGATACTTTAAAAAATTTCCAGAAATCTTATGTCGAGAATTTTATAACTAAAGAGTTAAGTACTTTCTATTCCAACAATAATAAAGTTCTAATTT
>CALKFX010000016.1 GCA_938084875.1 uncultured Flavobacteriales bacterium
ATTTTCTATTTCTTGCTTAGCTTGTTGTATTGCATCTACATGGCTTTTTTCTGCCTCCCATTTCGCTTGAAGTCCAGATTTTAGTTCGTTAAGCTCTGCAATTTCTTTAGAAATTTGTTTTTCCTTGGCTTTTTCTTTTTCCCTTTTAATAGCTTCTCTTTCAATTTCTAATTGCATTATTTTTCTATCTACTTCATCTAACTCCTCTGGTTTACTATTGATTTCCATTCTAAGTTTAGATGCAGCTTCATCAATTAAGTCAATTGCTTTATCTGGTAAAAAACGATCTGTTATATATCTTTTTGAGAGTTCTACTGCTGCTATTATTGCATCATCTTTTATCTGAACCTTATGATGGTTTTCATACTTTTCTTTAATTCCACGAAGTATACTTACAGCATCGTCACTATTTGGTTCATCAATAAGAACCTTCTGAAATCTTCTTTCTAGTGCTTTATCTTGCTCAAAATACTTCTGGTATTCATTAAGAGTAGTAGCACCTACAGCTCGTAATTCGCCCCTTGCTAGAGCTGGTTTTAAGATGTTTGCTGCATCCATAGCTCCTTGACCACCACCAGCACCAACCAATGTGTGTATTTCATCTATAAACAAAACAATTCTACCGTCTTGACTAATAACTTCTTTAACTACTGCTTTTAATCTTTCTTCAAATTCACCTTTAAACTTTGCTCCTGCAATTAATGCACCCATATCCAATGAAAAAATAAGTTTATCTTTTAAATTTTCTGGGACATCTCCTCTTATGATACGATGAGCTATTCCTTCTGCAATTGCTGTTTTACCAACACCAGGTTCTCCAATTAAAATTGGATTATTTTTTGTTCTTCTTGTTAATATTTGCAGTACACGTCTTATTTCGTCATCTCTTCCAATTACAGGATCAAGATTTCCAGTTTCTGCTCTATCATTAAGGTTAATAGCATATTTATTAAGGGCATTATAAGTTTCTTCCTGAGTAGAGGAAGTAACTCGATTACCTTTTCTTAGCTCATGCACAATTTTAGTAACTTCATTTATATTAAATCCATGGTCCTTTAAAAGTTGGGAAGTATTATCGCTAGTTTTTAAAATTCCAAGTATTAGATGTTCAATAGAAACATACTCATCTTCCATGTTTTTAGAAAACTTAATCGACTCAGCTACAGTTTTTTGAGCATTATTACTTAAATTAATATTTCCACCAGAAACTTTTGGGCAAGACTCGATAATACTATTATTTGCTTTTGATATTAATTCTGGATTGGCACCTAATTTTTTAGCAATATGTTGAAATACATTTTTATCTACGTTAATAATAGCACTTAACAGATGAGAATTTTCAATAAATTGATGTCCTTTTGTAATAGTTATTTGCTGTGCATTAGAAATAATCTCCTGTGATTTATTTGTAAATTGATTAAAATCCATAAATATTATAATTTACAATAAATTTATCAAAGTGTGGACCAAGAAAATTTAAATGACAAAATTTCAGAAAAAAATCTTAACTTATTGAAAATCAGTAATTTTGACACTTATTCGATAATTCTTTTAACAGAATGTAGTCGATGTGTCAGTTGTTTATTTTTAGATAGAAATATACCCTCTTTTGTTAAATTATCAACTCTTACTTTTCCAGATGCATGAATTATTTGATGGTTTTCAAGTGCTATTCCAACATGATTAATTTTATTATCATTGTTTTTAAAAAAAACTAAATCAGCTGGGTGAATGTTATCTACGTTTACACTTTCTCCCATTTTGGCTTGTTGATAAGCGTCCCTTGAAAGATAAATACCACAAAGTGAAAAAACTAGTTGGGTAAACCCACTACAGTCTATACCTAATACACTCTTTCCTCCCCATAAATATGGAGTATTAAGAAGTTTGTAAGCATATTTAATAAGATCACTTGGATTTTTAGAAGCAATATCTCCTGAAAATTTAAATTTGTACTTTCTTATTTTAACATTACCATTATTAAAAAAGGGGAGAGTAGCCCCCATTGAAATAGGAATACTTTCTTTATTATATATATTTTGAATACTGGAGAATATGCTACTAACTATTGGAAAGTCATTAACATTTAGATTATCGTAATCCTCATAAGTGATTTCTTCATATTGCTTAGTACATATCCAACCCTGGTAATTATCAATTGCTAATATTATTTTAATCCATTTGGGCTTAGTTTCTAAAATTTTAAAATGCTGTCCAAAAAGAACTTGAGATACAATTTCACTTTGGTCATTTGCTTCATTCCTTAGTGGTATTATTCCTAATATACAAATTCCGTATTCCATTAAAGGTGTTTCATTAAGAATTTATAAAGTAATACCATATTTCTAATATCCTCTTTATGTACTTTTTCATCAGGTGAATGTACATTATCTTCTGGCGCTCCAATAAAGCACCAATCAAATGGGTAAGGAGATTTTTGTAATTGATTCCCATCACTTCCACCTGCAGATTCTACTTCAATTTGATATTTCACACCGCTTTCCTCGGCCAATTGAATAATTCGATCTACATAAGTTCTTCTAGGAAGACCTGAGTCTCTTCTAGAAATAGCTACTCCTTCTCCATGCTTTACACCATTTGTTACCCATGTAATATCTGAAATTAGTGCTTGTATAACTCCCCATTTTTCATAAATATATTTTCCAAGAAATCCAACACTTCCACCACCAACTTCTTCATAGGTTGAAAAACAAATAATACCATTTTCTAGTGTTTTGGCTACTTCTAAAGCATTCCAAACACCTAGTCTATTGTCCATATAGCAACATTGTACAAAATTATCATCTTCTCTCCAATTTGGTTTAAATGTTAGTTCTGTTGCTCTATCGATTTCTCTATCAAATATATATTCAGTATGTTTATCTCCTTTTTCGTCTTCATAATTGTATAATTCTGTCTCAATATCGCCATTAGAATCTTTACCTACTAACTCAATACCATCGTAAGTCTTTGGACCTCCAATTTTAATTAGTTCTTTTCCATATCTAACAGTAAATCCTATAGAGTCTAAATGAGCGAAAATTGCTGTTTTGGGATTTCCAAATTTTAATATCAAACAATCCTGAATACCATCTTTAATAATAGTTGGTTTAACTTTGAAATTTTGAATATTTAGATTAATATAATTTATAATATATTCCTTTAAGGCTGTTTCATTTCCAGATGGAGCGTGGATTGAACAAAGGGTTTTGAGTAAATGCATTTATAAATTATATTATTTATGTAATAATGATAACTAACTATTACAGTTAACAACTTCTAAATTTATTATAATTATTCAAATTAGATTATTCTCTTATTAAATAACTTAAAGTAATTTTTAATTATTTATATTTGCCAACTTAAATGGTGGATGTAGCTCAGCTGGTTAGAGCATCGGTTTGTGGTACCGAGGGTCGCGGGTTCGAATCCCGTCTTCCACCCTAATTTTCACAATTTTGATATGGGCTGGTTTAGTTCTTCTTCCACTAAATTCAATTGGAGTTTATTATCTGACCATAATACATTACAAGATTTAGTTAAATTATCTTTTTCAAAGAAGGTACTAATATTTAAACATTCAACTAGATGTTCTATAAGCACTATGTCCAAAAATAGATTGGAAAACATAGGTGAAGATTCCAAAATTAAAAATTGTTTTTTACTAGATATACTTAAATACAAAGAAATTTCTTCAAAAATTGAATCTGATTTTAAAGTTATTCATGAGTCACCCCAGATACTAGTAATAGAAAATGCAAAATGCGTTTATCACGCATCTCACAACGAAATTAGTTGGGATAGAATTCCCTAACTATCTATTTTCGATTGAAGTATAATTTCTTTCAGTTTCCCCTGTGTATATTTGTCGAGGTCTTCCTATTGGTTGATTCTCTTCCATCATCTCTTTCCATTGAGCTATCCAACCTGGCAATCTACCCATTGCAAACATCACAGTAAACATTTCTGTAGGAATACCCAAAGCTCTATAAATAATTCCAGAATAAAAATCTACATTTGGGTATAATCCTCTTGATTTAAAATATTCATCATTTAGGGCAACTTCCTCTAGTTCTTTTGCTATATCTAAAACAGGATCTACAATTCCTAATTTTTCTAGTACATCATCAGCAGCTTTTTTAATAATTTTTGCTCTAGGATCAAAATTTTTATAAACTCTATGTCCAAATCCCATAAGTCTAAAAGAATCGTTTTTATCTTTTGCCTTATCTATCCACTTTGATAATCCTCCTCCATCATTCATTATTTTTTCTAACATTTCGATAACTGCTTGATTAGCACCACCATGTAATGGACCCCATAGTGCGGAAACACCTGATGAAATTGAAGCATATAAATTTGCTTGAGAAGACCCAACTATTCTAACTGTAGATGCTGAACAATTTTGTTCGTGATCTGCATGAAGAATTAACAATTTATTCAATGCATTTACAATTACAGGATCTGGCTCGTATTCAAAAGCTGGCATAGCAAACATCATTTGTAAAAAATTTTCGCAATAGTTATACTTATTTTTTGGATAATTAACAGGATGTCCTATTGAGTTTTTGTAAGCCCAAGCTGCTAGAGTTGGTAATTTGGCTAATAACCTTTGAATGGTTAAATCAATAGCCTCTACAGTTCTGTTTTGATTTTGAGATTCAGGATAAAAAGTGGATAATGTACACACTGCTGCAGACAGAATACCCATTGGATGTGCTTTTGTTGGATAAGCATCTAAAAATATCCTCATATCTTCATGAATTAGTGTATGGTTTGTTATGTTTCTTTTAAATTCTTCATATTCAATTTTGGTGGGTAGATCTCCATAAATTAATAAATAAGAAACTTCTAAAAAGTCTGATTTTTCTGCTAACTGTTCTATAGAATACCCTCGGTATTTAAGAATTCCTTTTTCACCATCTAAAAATGTTATACTACTTGTTGTAGATCCTGTATTTTTAAACCCTGTATCTATTGTTATATAGCCAGTTTGAGATCTTAATTTTGATATGTCAATGGCTTTTTCATTTTCAGTCCCCTTAATAACTGGAAGTTCATATGTTTTGTCCTCAATACTAAGTTTTACAGTTTCGCTCATAATAGAAAATTAAAGTGGATTTATTTTGCAAATGTAAGAAATTTAAAGGAAAAAACAGTAATTCTACCTCAGTATTTTGCGGACAAAAGCAACAGTGAAATAAGACATGAGAAACACTCCCACAAATCCTTCAAGTGGTGCAAGTATTTTGAAAAATCCTAATGGTGAACAGTCTCCGTATCCTACAGTAAAGAAAGTAATAGCACTGAAATATAAATTCCCCAATATTTTCTCAAAAATACCAACTGAATTATCCATACAAGTAAGTGTATTAGAAGCAGAATAAAACATGGTATAAATTAAGGAGAAAATAAAATTTACGACTACAATACTAAAAAGTACTCTAAATGGATTTGTCGCATAAAGACCAACCTTGTCAAAAACTAATCTTTGAAATAAGAAATTTGGCATAAATAAAATAAGAGCAACAATTCCTTTTTCTTTTGCTTGTTGATATTCACTCATAAGTTCGTATCTTTTAAAATACACATAAGCAATATCTTCGTCTAAATATCTTCCAGTATCTCTAAATTCTTCTTTCAATAATCGAAATTGTTCTGCCTTTTCATGAAGAGTAGTTGATTTTTGATTGGAAATTAAATCTAGCACATGGTTGTCATCCCAAGCAATGAAAATATCACCCATATTTCTAACTCCAGATAAATTAAGTTCATTAATATTCATTTTGGTTAAGCCAGGGTTAAAATCAATAATATTATGAACTATAGACTGAGAAATGTCAATTGTATGGCAATCATCAATTCTCATGTCAATATTACAGTTAAGAAAACATAGGTTTAAAGAAATTGATTGTGCACTGAATTTAAAAAAGTTAAGTTTACCATTTTTAAATTCAGCTTCCTCAAAATCTACAGAACAGCCTTCTAAATGAGCATCTCTAAAACTTACTGATGAAGAACCAAAATTAGCTCTTCTAAAAACTACTTTGTTTTTTTTTGCTAGGCTGACTTCTTCAAAATCAATATCCCCATCACCAAATACAACTCTTCTGAAATCTACTTTACCAGATCCAAAATCAACCTTAGAAAAACTAATCTCATCTCCGTTAAAAACAGATTTATCAAATGAAATATTTCCTTTATTAAAAGTTGAAAATGCGAAAGAAACGTCTCCGTTACCAAAATAAACGTTTTTAAACGAGGTGTTTCCATCTCCAAAATAAGTATTTACAAAACTTAAATTTCCGTTTTCAAAAGTTGCGTTGTCAAAATTTACATTTCCATTATTGAATTTCGCGTACTGAAAAATATTATTTCCTTCACTGTAGCTGGTACCTTTAAAAAGCACAGGGAAATTTCCAAATTCTGATTTAAGAAAGGTTAAGTTTCCTAATCCAAAATGGGTATTTGAAAAATTAACTTTTTCTCCAATAAAATTTGCCAAAGAAAAATCAATTACTTTTTCAGATTCAAAAATTGAGCTTACAGCAGTGAAATTTAAAAGATCTACTTTTTCTTTAGCAGATAAATTGTTTTTTTTCCTGTATTGATCTAAAGAGAAATTTTTAATGTAACATTTGGATACATCAATAGATTCTTTATTAAGTATTTTATTATAGATATTGTCTAAATCAACTACACCATATTTTTTGGTGTCAATTA
>CALKFX010000017.1 GCA_938084875.1 uncultured Flavobacteriales bacterium
AAGAGCTGCTCACAATTGCCCTGTTCACCATACTTTATCCAATGAAGTAGAAAAAAATATCAACTTTATTTATCCATTGAATTAGTGGCTCACCATAATTTTACTAGAAGACCTTATGTTATTTGCATCTGTAAATGAAATATGATATAAATTATTAGATAAGTTGGATAAATCAAGTTCAAAATTTAGTCCAGTTTCATAATTTTCATACACTATTTGTCCGTAAATATTGGTGATAATGATGTTCTTTATCTCACTAATAGAATTTATAAATAATATATCCCTTGTAGGATTTGGATAAATTTTTATGTTCTGGTTAATATCCGGATTTTCTAAACCAACAAAGTAACAAGGTTGTACAATTATAGTAGGGCTATTTCCAAGATTGAAATCAATAATAGTATCTCCTAAGCCATTTTGAACCGTATAGTACTCATCAAAACCATTTAATCCGTTGGCAATAACCCTTACTTCATCATTTCCTCTAACACCAAAAGAAATAGGTTCACTTCGTCTGTATCCACCAGCAACAAAAGATCCTACATATTCAACATGATTATTGATTTCAATTTCAACATTTCCTTGCCAGTCACCCCCAAATGTTTTCCTCATAATAAGGGTATAGATATCACAAAAATCATTGGTTGAATTAGGAGTGTCTCTTGCCCAAGGGCCACCGTGAGGGTTAATTACAACAGGTAAATTTTTAGCATTTTCCATATTGTAACCCTTAGGTAAAGTTAAATAACCGTTTATATTTAATCCATCTCTTGATTGGTAATCTACTGGCAACTGGTTGGACATCTCATTTTCATCTATCCAAGGGCTAACATCCACAATCTTTTCCATTTTATCGTCTTCAGAATTATATATATAATATGCTCCTAAAGATTTGTCACTGTAGGTTCTTAAAATTAGTATATTTTCGTCTTTATTAACTCCAGTAATTCCTATTTCATATCCCGCAAGCTGCTTTTGAATTTTTTCAAATATTTTTTTGGAGGTAGAATCAAAATAATGTCTTTCACTCTTCCAGCTTTCAAAGTAAGCTGCAGTAATTACTTTTCTTTTTCTTGAATAACCTACTCCATTAACATCATAATCATCATTAGCATAAAGTACTCTGACTTCTTTAGCAGTAGTGGGGTCAAATTCAACAATTGCAGATTTATCTCTTCCTAAATTTGAAGAGCCAATGATATTTTTGTTGTCAAAAGTAAAAAACTGAGGATTAAAACCTTCCTTAAAATTTGTAGTAATAATTGTTTTGAACTCATCCTCTTCGTTTTCTCTGTAAAGAATGCTTTGGTTTACTCCATCCACAATTGCAGTAGCTATTCTTAGCTTTCCATCATGGTCAAACATCCACCCTTGAATATTACCTGGATTTTCTGCCAGCATGGAAATTTCACCAGTTTTAAGGTTTAATCTGTATGGGTCGAATACTTGTTTGTTTCGTTTGTTAAGGCCAATTACAACAAAATCTTTTTGATCTGGAAGATCGTCAATAATTTGTGCTCTTACTCCTTCAAAATCTGTAAAACTAATAGGATTAGAGCCATCAATATTTACACCAAATAAATGAAAATTCTCATCTCCTGCTTCGTCCTTTAAAAAGACAATTTGTTCGTTATTGGGCCAAAAATACCCTGCAATATCTCTCGCTTCTTCAAAAGTTAATTGAGTGGCAGAAGAATCACCAATTTTTTGAATGAATATATTCATTCTGTTTTTGTAGGGAGCCATGAAAGAATAAAAGCTTCCGTCAGGAGATATCTGATAACTAGATTTTTCTGGATTTTTGAAAAAATCCTCCAAAGGAATTTGATTGGCAATCACTATTTCATTTGTTTTTTGGTTAGCATTTTTATTAGCACATGAAAAAAGACTAAAAGTAAGTATTATTAAAGAAAATATATTGGATAATTTATACATAATTGTTGTTTTAATAAAGATGGGATATTAAATGCTTTTTACAATTAAAAAGCTGGTAAAACCTATTTAATGTGTTGAACTTTTTCTATTTCAGTAGTCAAGATATTCATTTTATTTATTGAATTTAGAAATTTAATAACTTCTTGCTGATTACCAAACACATCGATTTTATAAGAAATCTTAATAATTTTTCCTTTTAGTTCTCGTCCGTCTTTTAAAAAAATAATAATTTCTTCACCAACATAGGAACCTAACTTATTGATATCAATTAAGTTGTTTTCTAGTTCTTTTACAACATTTGAATTTCTCCTTGGCACATCATTTTCTAGATTCTTTAAACTAGTTTTGTTTTCAGCAGAATTATTTAAAGAATGTGGAAATGTTTGAAAGCTATTTATTTCTAAATTTCTTAAATAAAGAACTCTGTCTTTTTTACTTTTAAAAAAATAACCATCAGAATCTATCTTTTCAATAGTGCCATGATAAACACTATTATAAATTGTTTTAAAACAAATAGAATCTCCTGCTTTTTGCCCCCAATTTATTAATGGAATTAATAAGAGAAAATTAAATATTTTTTTCAAATTAATTTTCCTTGGCTATATTAAATCCTACAGATAATCCGATATAACCACCTTCTTTTCCACTAGAATAGAATAAATTTACAGGAATGTTTAGATATCCTGAATGAAAAGTTTTTCCAACTGCCCAAACCCATCCTGTTTTAATTCTTACATTACCTCGTTTATCTGTTCTAGTCCTTATCGTGTGTGGATTTTCACCAGGACCAGCCCATTCACTTCTAAGTCTCCAGTCAGCTAGTTGGTCGTCAGATAGGCTTTTATAGTTTCCATTTCCACCGATAGTGTCTCCAATATAATATCCATCCGCCATAGTTGTCAATCTAAATGTTGGTCCAAAACCAAACTCCCAACCATTTTTAGAACTTCTGAATCCATTCAACAACGCAAAAGAAGGACTAAACATTTCTTTTTCAATCCCATTGAGAAAAATCATTCCTTCAATTAAGGCCTGAAAACTTCCAGCACTTAAGTAAGCTCCTTCAAATTGGTATCCAATTTGGGATAATATTACTGGACTATTCAGGTCCCACCCGCCTTGGTTTTCTGGAGCAGCTAATATTTTTGATGAATTTCCAATAACATAAGAAAGACCCATTCTTGGTCCGTTGTTTTTTAAATAAGTGGTTGGAGTTGCTGGTGGTTGGTTGTAATAAACAAGAGTATTTAATATCTCTTGGCTATTTTCAATCCCCAAGGCTTTATTAACTACAATTTTAACCATGCTCTGTATTTCTGAATCAAGATTTATAAACTCTTCAATGGCAACCTTATCATAACTTTCGGAATCAACGTCAAGGATTTTTACGGTAACGACTATTTTTTTTCCTAAATTTTCTATGGAACCAGTTACTACTTTATCAACACCAGCACTTTTCCCAACTCTCAACAGACATTTTTTTCCATAACAATTGGTTACATCAATTTCATTTTCTTCTAAAATTTCAATCATATCTAATTTATCTATGACATTGAATTGTTCTGATTTTGTCATTTCTACCCTGAGAACACTTTCAGCCATTTCAGGGCTTATCTTAGCACTTTGAGTGTATACACTTAAAACTGCAGCTGATTTGGACTGAGCATTGAAGCTTAATGATGCGATGCTAAAAAGTATAAAAGATAGATAGTTATATAAGTTTTTCATGATAAAAAT
The DNA here is from genome assembly GCA_938084875.1 of uncultured Flavobacteriales bacterium. Classification (GTDB taxonomy): domain Bacteria; phylum Bacteroidota; class Bacteroidia; order Flavobacteriales_D; family Parvicellaceae; genus MED-G20. The sequence continues at coordinate 3,673 of CALKFX010000017.1, forward strand.
TTTAAAGCAAAATTAAATAAAAAAAGCTAAATGACATTTAAATTAAATTAAAATAAAGATATTTTAAATAGCATTTTATATTATTTAAAATGCTGTATATCAGCTTTTTGACACAAAAAAAAAGTATTATTTTTAGTTGTTTTGCATCGATTTATAGCTTCTTAGAATGGCTATTTGAAGTAAGCTGTAGGGCAAAACTTTTAAAAACCTTAAAGACATTCTATTTTTCCAGCCAGGAATAATAACAGGCTTCCCTTTTAAAGTATTTCTTACAGCTTTTCTAGCCACTTTGTGGGCCTCTGTCACAGAAACACGAGCAATAAATCCTCCTTTTTGGATCTGATTTTTTACCACATCATTTGTTGGAGTTGCTCCTGGCTGAAGTAGACTCACACTAATTCCAAAACTCTCTAACTCCACTCTCAAAGCTTCAGTAAAATATTTTACATATACTTTTGAAGCAGCATAAACAGATTTATAAGGACATGGAAAATTCGCTATCATACTAGCATTATTCAAGACAAAAGAAGGAGAATTTTTTTTCAGCTCTGGAATAAAATAGTGGGTCATTCTAGTAGTAGCTTTGATGTTGAGATCTATCATTTTCTCTACGTATGCTAAGCTATAATCCTCAAATGCTCCAACGCCACCAAAGCCAGCATTATTAATTAAAAAATCAATTGAATAATTTTTTTTTTTCACCCAGTTGTAAATTTCTTCAGCACTTTTGGCTTCAGTTAAATCAATTTCATAATAGTCAGTTTGAACATTAAATTTCTCACAAATATTTTCAGATAATATTTTTAAATTTTCTTTTGGCAAAGAAATAAGTAAAATATTTCTGCCCAAACTGGCGCATTCTCTAGCCATTTCTAGCCCCATTCCTTGACTTGCTCCAGTGATAAGAGTGTATTTCATATTTAAAGTTGTCCTCTAATGTATATAACATTATTTATTTTTGTAACATTATCTAATAAATTATTAATTGTTTAAATATTTTTAATTGGATTTAATAAAAGAGATATCAACTACGTTTTCCAAAAAAACTCAGAGAAATTTTATTAAATTTTTTTCTAGAAAAAGGCCATCAAGCTTTAGAAAAGATGTCAAACTTTTTGAAGAACTTAACAATCATTACAAATCAAACAGTTATAAAAAACTAAGCTATAAAGGAGATCCAAATTACCATGCAACTAGAAAAAGAATTACTAAGGAGCTTATTAATTTTTTGATTTTAGAAAACTCTGAAGACAAATCAAAATCTCCTTCAAAAGACAAAATTCTAATATTAGCAAAATACTTCATAGATTTTAAAAAGTATTCCGAATCTTGGTCTGTACTTACCAAAGAGGAAAAAAAGTCTAGTAATACTAATGACTTCTTATTGAGCTTAAAAATCCAAAGACTTAAATTAAAAATTCTGCCATACTATCCTCAGGGAGATTTTAAAATAATCAAAAAAAACATATTACAGCTTCAGAAAAAACAAGCCGAGGTAGATGAATTTCAGCTTTACTTTATTCAAATGAAAAATCTTCTAATTGAAAAAATTAAAAATGGAGACGTTAATTTTTCTAATAAAGACTTTAAAAATAGCTTTACTGGCTTACACAATTTGAATGTAAACAAGAACCATCCTGAAATTCATTTAAAAAATATTGAAATAATTAGAGTTCAATATGCAATAGAGAAAAACTACAACGATTTAGTAATTATCCTTGAGAATTATTATAATAATTTAAAAATAAAAATTCTGGGGGAGGAATGTTTAAACTGCCAAGCAAATATTGAGTACATAATGTCTTATACTTATTTAGAGGTTAGAGACTTTGTGAAATCAAAAAAACACCTCCACAATTTAAAATCATTAATGGATAAAGAAGATAAAATATTTTATTCTTATTTAGGAAGGTTAATCGGTATTGATAGTTTCGTAAAAGTATTTGATAACCAAATTTTAGAAGGTATTGAATCTATTACTAACTCTTTAGAGAACCACCATTCTGCTTTAAATTTAAGAGAAGAGTTAAATCTAGTATTGAACCTATCAGCTCTTTTATTGGTAAACCAAGATGTTAAGACAGCCAATAAGGTAATTAATCAATTAAATAAATCAGATATTTATTATCAGGAAAATATGGGGAGAGAGTGGTCGCTGAGAAAAGAAATGATAAGAACACTGATTTTAATTGACCTTACCCATATTGATTTAGCGGAGAAAAATATATCATCTATAAAAAGTAAATATTTAGATCTTTTTACTACAAAGCAATACAAAATGGTAGTTCCTTTTCTTAAAGCTTTGGAGAAGTTTATAAATGAGCCCGAAAATGCAGACTTGGGAGAACTCAATAGTATAGAAAAATTGTCCAACTTTAAGAAAGAAAAAGTTTTTCGAGACCCAAGATTAATTATGTTTTATTCTTGGCTAAAGTCTAAATACACCAAAAAGAACATCTACAAGATACTTCTTAATGAATACCATTCATTGAGTTAATTAATAGTATTCGTAGTATATTTTGTCTCCGTTACTATTCTCTAGCCCCAAACTGTTAATTTTCAACTTTTTAATTGTTTTTAATTCAGTAGTGTTAAGTCCTAATACATCATAGGAATATGTTACCTGTGTTTTATCATCTGAAAATTCCCAAGTACCTGAAACAGCATCAATTCCAATAAAACTCATTAAATCTTTATTGTAAAATTGTATGCTACCATCTTTTACAAATTCAATGTAACTTCCATCACTATCGATATTAGTAATTACACCTGTAGATACATCAACAGATTGGATTGGTCTCCATTTTTGACACATTCTTGCGCTTTTAGAAAGCAAAGTAAACCCTGGACCTTCTTCATATTTTCCGCAGGAATACATAGACAAAAAGAGTATAGATAGTAAAGTATATTTTAAAGTTTTCATTGATTTTTTATTTTAATTTCCAAATATAAAATTTATTGCAAACAAATAATTATTCACTTGAATTTAATGCCTTTTGAAAATAAATGTCATTTGCTCAATAAGAATTATACATTTGCAACTTATTTAAAACCATGAATATTAGAAACATAGCCATCATTGCTCACGTTGACCACGGAAAAACAACTCTAGTAGATAAAATGATTTACGCCTGTAAAGCAATTGATGAAAGAAAAGAACAAAAAGAATTAATTCTAGATAACAACGATTTAGAGAAAGAAAGGGGCATAACTATTCTTTCAAAAAATGTTTCTGTCCAGTATAAAGAATATAAAATTAATATTATTGACACACCAGGGCACGCTGATTTTGGAGGAGAAGTTGAAAGAGTATTAAATATGGCAGATGGGGTTTTATTATTGGTTGATGCTTTTGAAGGACCAATGCCTCAAACAAGATTTGTTTTACAAAAAGCTATTGAGTTGGGTTTAAAGCCCTTGGTTGTAATTAATAAAGTAGATAAAGAGAACTGTAGGCCAGATGAGGTGCAAGAAAAAGTTTTTGACTTAATGTTTAATTTGGATGCTAGTGAAGATCAGTTAGACTTCCCTACCATTTATGGATCTGCAAAGCTTGGATGGATGGATTCTGATTATAAGACTCCAAATGATAATATTTTCCCTTTATTAGATTCTGTAATTAATTTTATCCCACCTCCAAAAGTAGAGGAAGGAAATACCCAGTTACTAATAACCTCTCTTGACTTTTCTACATTTATAGGAAGAATTGCAATAGGAAGATTACAAAGAGGAGCACTAAAGCAAAATCAACAAATTTCTTTAGTTAAAAGAGATGGAGAGATAAAAAAATGTAGAATTAAAGAGCTTTACCTATTTGAAGGATTAGGTAAATCAAAAGTAGAGGAAGTAAAAACAGGAGATTTATGCGCCATTGTAGGTTTAGAAGGTTTTGAAATCGGAGATACTGTTGCAGACATAGAATTTCCAGAAGCTTTACCAACTATTAAAATCGACGAACCTACCATGTCTATGTTATTTACCATCAACGATTCTCCATTTTTTGGACAAGAAGGTAAATTTGTTACTTCTAGACATTTAAAGGACAGGTTGGAAAAAGAATTGGAAAGAAATTTGGCTTTAAAGTTAGAATCTACCGATTCTTCAGACTCTTTCAATGTTTTTGGAAGAGGAGTTCTTCATTTATCTGTTTTAATTGAAACCATGAGAAGAGAAGGTTACGAACTACAAGTTGGTCAGCCACAGGTAATCATTAAAGAGATAGATGGAATTAAATGCGAACCAATTGAGGAACTTACCATAGACTTGCCGGAAAGCCATTCTGGAAAAGCAATTGAGGTTGTTGCAATTAAAAAAGGGGAGATGCTAAGTATGGTTCCTAAAGGAGATAGAATGTTATTGGAATTCAACATTCCATCAAGAGGAATAATAGGGTTAAGAAATTATTTACTTACAGTTACTGCTGGGGAGGCAATAATGTCTCACAGGTTTATTGAATTTCAGCCTTATAAAGGCGATATTCCACAACGACAAAATGGCTCTTTAATCTCTATGGAAAAAGGAAAATCAATTCCTTTTAGTTTAAATAACTTACAAGAAAGAGGTAAGTTTTTTGTTGACCCCAATGAAGATATTTATGAAGGCCAGGTTATTGGTGAAAATTCTAGAGGGAATGATTTGGTAGTAAATATTACCAAAACTAAAAAGATGTCTAATATGAGATCTTCTGGAGCAGATGACAAAGTGAAAATTGCACCTGCAATTAGGTTTTCCTTAGAAGAAGCTCTAGAGTATATTCAATCTGACGAATATGTTGAGGTTACGCCATCTAAAATAAGACTTAGAAAAGTTTTCTTGAAAGAACATGAAAGAAAAAGAGCACAAAAGTAATTCTTCAATTTATTCAATCTCTTAAATACTATCCTTATAACGCTAAATTCTGTCGTAATTAACTACTTTTATACAAGCTAATTACAAATGAAATATCTTTTATCTATTTTTTTATTTTCACTCTCTTTTGCAGTGATTTCACAGCAAACTCCCAAAATTTTGGTAAGCGTTGTAGTAGATCAAATGAAATATGAGTTCGTTGATAGGTTTTGGGAAGATTTTGATGATAATGGCTTTAAAAAGCTAGTTAAAGATGGAGCTTTTTGTAGAAATACTCATTACAATTATATTCCAACATATACTGGACCGGGCCATGCCAGTATTTATACAGGAACCACTCCATCAGTCCATGGAATTATTGGAAATAATTGGTACAAAAAAGATGACTTTAGCCCTGTATATTGTGCGGGAGATTGGAAATCTCAAACTGTATGTCTTTGTAAAAAACCACATGGAAAAGCAAATCCAGGGAATGGTCAAATGTCTCCAGATGCATTATTGTGTAATACTGTTGGTGATCAATTAAAATTAAAAGATTCAATTTCTAAAGTTTTTGGGGTATCTTTTAAAGATAGAGGTGCCATTCTTTCGACAGGAGCACTTTCTGATGGAGCTTATTGGTTGAATAGTGAGTCGAAATGGATAACAAGTACCTATTACAGAAAAAATATTCCTAAATGGATGGTAGATTTTCATGAAAATCATCCAATTTCATCTTACTTAAATGGCAAATGGGAAGGTAAAACATTTAGCTATGATCTAAACAAAAAATACGTAGAATTAGGACCATCTTACATTAAATCTGTTCCTATGGGGAATGACTATACTATTGATTTTACTAAACAGCTTTTTGAGAATGAGAAATTAGGAGAGGATAA
>CALKFX010000018.1 GCA_938084875.1 uncultured Flavobacteriales bacterium
GTTGGTAAAATCTTGGAATTTTTCCTCTTTTATTTCTATATTTTTAGGAGTTTCTTTTGCTGCTTCTTTGGCATTTTTAAAACCTGTTAGCCAAGATGATTCCTTTTATTACCTTGTAATTTGTGGAATAGTATCTGTCGCTAGTATGATACTGCCCGGTCTTTCAGGATCTTATGTTTTAATTTTAATGGGTAATTATCAGTTAATTATGCTTCAATCAGTTTCAGATCCTTTTTCAAATTTGAATATTTTAGTGCCGGTTATTTTAGGTTCCGTTGTAGGTTTTTTGGGACTTTCTCATGGAATAAGTTTTGTTCTCAAAAAATTTTACAATTCTACAATTTCATTATTAACTGGCTTTGTTATTGGTTCGTTATTAATTATTTGGCCTTGGAAAATTCCTTTAGAAACTATTGTTGGTAGAGGGGGAGAGCTGAAAGTAGTATCCTACAGCTGGGTTTTTCCTGATTTATCTCTTTTAGAAAATATTTTCTGTCTTATTCTAATCTTCTTAGGTATTTTTATTGTTTGGTTGATAGAATATTTAGGTTCAAAAATTAATTCTAATCCTACCAATTGAGAAATTTTGGACTTATTGGTAAGAGTTTGGTTCATTCTTTTTCAAAGGATTATTTTAACAAGAAATTTAAAACTGAAAACAATGATGCTCTTTATTCCAATTTTGAATTAGAAGATATTCCAAGTTTAAAAGAATTATTTTCCGATTATAAACTTTCTGGACTTAATGTCACTATCCCATTTAAGCAAAAAGTAATTTCACAATTAGATTCTTTAGATGAAATATCTCATGAAATTAATGCGGTAAACACGATCAAGCCATTTTTTGATAACAATAAACTTGTTTCTTTAAAAGGATATAATACTGATGTTTATGGTTTCCAACAAATGGTAAAACCATATTTGAAATCTCACCATACCAAAGCTCTAATTTTAGGGACTGGAGGTGCCTCAAAAGCAGTTGCTTATGTATTAAATTCTTTAAATATCGAAGTAAATTTTATTACTAGAAATAATTTTCCTTCGTTAAATAATTATTTCACTTGGAATCAATTAAACAGCCATATGGTTGCTGGACATTATTTAATTATCAATACTACTCCTATTGGTATGTATCCTGATGTTGACCAAGAAATAATAATCTCCTATGATAATTTGACCTCCAAACATTTAGTGATTGATTTAATATACAATCCCGAGCAAACTCTTTTTTTAAAAAAAGCGCTTTTAAAAAATGCTCAAATTCTCAATGGTTATCAAATGTTAGTTCATCAAGCACTTAAAGCTTGGGACATATGGGAATCGTCTAATATTATTAAGTAATATTGAACAGTGAAATTTAATTTAAAATCAGATTTTTCTCCAACTGGTGACCAGCCAGAAGCTATTGCAGATTTAGTTCAAGGAATTAACGATGGAATTGCTGCTCAAACGCTTTTAGGGGTTACAGGTTCTGGTAAAACTTTTACTGTTGCCAATGTGATTGAAAAAGTAGAAAGACCTACTCTAATTCTATCTCATAATAAAACACTTGCTGCCCAGCTTTATCAAGAGTTTAAAACTTTTTTCCCTAATAATGCAGTTGAATATTTCGTTTCATACTACGATTATTACCAACCTGAAGCCTATTTACCTTCTTCGGATACCTATATAGAAAAAGATCTTTCAATTAACGACGATATTGAAAAACTACGATTAAGTACTACAACTTCTTTACTATCGGGAAGAAAAGATGTTATAGTTGTTTCTTCAGTTTCTTGTATTTATGGGATAGGAAATCCAGTTAATTTTAGCAATAGTATTGTAACTATAGAAGTAGGTCAAAAAATAGCTAGAAATTTATTTCTAAGACAATTAGTTGACAATCTATATTCCAGAACTACTACAGATTTAAAAAGAGGAAACTTTAGAGTTGTAGGAGACACTGTAGATATTCATTTAGCTTATGCTGATTTTGGAATTAGAATTACTTTTTGGGGAGACGAAATTGATTCCATTGGAATTTTAGATTTGGTAAATAATAAAATTTTAGAGAATCAAGATCAGTATATTATATACCCTGCAAATATTTTTGTTACTGATAAAGAAGATGTGAAAAGATCTATTTTTCAAATTCAAGATGATTTAGTAAAGCAAATAGAGTTTTTCAACGAAATAGGAAAAAATTTAGAATCAAAAAGAATCCAGAATAGGGTGGAGCTAGATTTAGAAATGATAAGAGAGTTGGGATACTGTTCAGGAATTGAAAATTACTCTAGATATTTTGACAATAGAAAGCCTGGCGACAGACCTTTTTGTCTTTTAGATTATTTCCCAGAAGATTTTCTAATGGTAATTGACGAATCTCATGTTACAATTTCTCAGATAAAAGCAATGTATGGTGGAGATAGATCGAGGAAAGTAAATTTAGTAGATTATGGTTTTAGACTCCCTGCAGCTTTGGACAATCGTCCTTTAAAATTTGAAGAGTTTGAACAAATTCATAATCAAATTATTTATGTAAGTGCCACACCTGCAGAATACGAACTTACAAAGTGTGACGGAATTGTTACAGAACAACTTATTAGACCAACAGGTTTACTAGATCCTGAGATTACAGTAAAACCGAAATTAAATCAAGTAGATGATCTTTTAGAAGAAATACGAAAAGTAGTAGAGGATGAAAATAGAGTACTGGTAACTACTCTCACCAAGAGAATGGCTGAAGAGCTAGATAAGTATTTTGCTAAAATTGGAATTAGATCTAGGTATATTCATTCGGATGTAGACACCTTAGAAAGAGTAGAAATCTTACAAGATTTAAGAAAAGGTATTTTTGATGTGCTTATTGGGGTGAATTTACTAAGAGAAGGCTTGGATTTGCCCGAGGTGTCTCTAGTCGCTATTTTGGATGCAGATAATGAAGGATTTTTAAGATCGGAAAGATCTTTAGTTCAAACTGTTGGTAGAGCGGCAAGAAACATCAATGGACGTGTTATTATGTATGCAGATAGAATAACTAAAGCAATGGAAATTACTATTAGTGAAACTAATAGAAGAAGAGAAAAACAGCGTAATTATAATCGATTAAATGGCATAGTGCCTACCCAAATTTTTAAATCCAATGAAAACGATCTTCTTATTGGTAGAGTTAGTGAAAAAGAAGAAATAAACGAGTTAGTTATTTCAAGTGATCCTTCAATTCAAGACCCTGTTGTAGAGAATATGGGCAGAGTTGAGTTGGAGAAAAGTATAGAAAATATTAAAAAGCAGATGGAAAGAGAAGCTAAGAAAGAAAACTTCATGCAGGCAGCAGTATTAAGAGACGAACTCTTTAAATATAAAAAAATACTTCTTAAGAAATTTGACGACTAGAGGTTGTTGTAACCAACAGCAAGAATAATAGAGCCTTTTGTAAGAACTCTAGATTCATTGCCTTCTTCATCTATTTTATATCCTCTTTCTGAATATGGAATTATATAATTTATAAATAACTTTTTAAGTCTAATATTTTCTATTATTTTTTGTTGATATAATTTTTCACTTTCAGAAATATCTACTTTTTTAGCAAGTTCTTCACTCTTGGCTTTCTTAAGCTTTTCGATCATTTCTTTGGTTTCCGTAGTAAACTCATTGCTTGCAACATTTGTAGTTTCGTATAGCAACACTCTATTAATAAATTTTTTAGGCTTATCGTAAATTTTAATACTAATTGGCTCATCAGAAATCCCCATAGAATTAAAAGACAAACGGTAGTTTTCATTTTGGATAGTAGCTATTTCTACTTCCTTTGAATAATCAAATTCTTTATATGTGAAATGAGTGGTAAGAGAACCGTCGTATCTAAAAGGTCTTAGTGCCATTCTGCAATTTTTCCTAAAGTCTTTGAGTTGAATTAAGCGTTCTTGGTAAGGGGTTAATTCTACCTCTTTTTGTGCTTCAAATCTTGAGTTAATATTAAAAATAATTAAAAATAAAAATATGTATTTGCCAATCATAAAATAATAATTACATGGTTATTTCTTGTCTTAATTCCAAAATCATTTCTGAAATTGAAATAGCTTCTTCATGTTTTAGTTCAACATCTAAATATTCAATGTTTTCACCTTCTTGTTTCACAGACCATAAATTATGGTATGCATCAACAACTTCTTCAATGTGGTCAGTTAAGTCTATTAAATCATCGGTTTGGTTTTCAACCCCTCTTAATCCTCTAATTAGAGATCTAGCAATGGTCATTTGCTCTGATAATAAAACACTAATTTTATGATCGTTGTTTCCAAGGATTGTATGGGTTCCAATATTCATTCCCTCTACCCATGCTCCAGTAAAATATATTACGCTTAAGTCTGTTAATTCATTATCTTGTATATAATCATCAGTCATTATTTGAATATCAAAAAGAATAGACATTACACTATCTTGATTACCAACATTTTTTTCAAATCTTTCTACCAAATTGTCTGACAAGAAAATAGATTCCAATCCTATTTTTGAGGCCATTTCTTTAGAAACTTTTAAATATTCACTAGCTTCTGCAAATTTGTCATTGGTTACACAATATGCTAAATCACATGCATAAACTCCAAAATTTATTGTTTGTTTAAATTTGGTTGAGTATAGTTTTGAGTTTGAAACTTTATTTGTTAATCCTTCTTCATAATTCATGTTTGCTTTTTTCAAAATGGAAGCAATTTGAATTGGAGAGGGTGGCATAAATTCAAAATCTTTTTCTACTATTTCAACTTCAATGCTGTGGTTATCTTTATTTTCAGATGTATTTTCACCGTCTTGGAGTTTGTCATTAGGCTGGTTTTCAGATTCACAACTAACAATAATGGATGCTATTAAGCAAAATATTAAGGTGTGATACAAATTATGTTTTCTCATAATTAAAATTTGTTTACAGTAAATTTAAATAAAATAAGTAATTATTCAGAAATAAAATCATCATTGAATACTTCAATTTCTTTTTCAGTTTTAACTAACGGGGTAAATTTCCCTCTAAATCTAGTTGCTTTTACCATGTGATTATCTATCCAGTGGTAATTACCACCTCTAGGTTTGTTCATAAGTAATGCGTGGTATTTAATATTATGCATTTTTAACCATCTTTCCGTGTATTCTCTTTGTTCTTCTGTTCTTGATGTAAAAAAAGTAATGATGTGACCTTCTAAATACCATTTTTCTAAAACTTCTAATGCGTCTGGGAATGGAAGACATGTCAACATTCTTTCAGGTTCTTCATTAGGAACATCTTCGGTTATAGTACCATCAATGTCGATAAGATAATTTTTAATGTTTTCTGGGAGAGTGGGACTAAGTGTTTGACCATCTGCACCAATTAGAGTATTTAATTTTTCTTTGGATGACATTTTTGAAATTTTAGCCTAAATAAGCTTTAAGTAGTTTGCTTCTTGAGTTGTGTCTAAGTCTTCTTATCGCTTTTTCCTTGATTTGTCTAACTCTTTCTCTTGTAAGATCAAATTTTGAACCTATTTCTTCAAGGGTTAATCCATGTTTTTTTCCTATACCAAAAAATAGCATTACTACGTCTTTTTCTCTATCATTTAATGTAGAAAGTGATCTCTCAATTTCTCTTTGTAAAGACTCTCTCATTAAGTCTAAATCAGCTTTTGGACTGTCATTGTTAACCATTACATCCAACAAAGAATTGTCTTCTCCATCTACAAAAGGAGCATCTACCGAAACGTGTCTTCCACTTATTTTCATGGTATCTTTTACTTTATCTTCCGAAAGTTCAAGAGCTGTAGCAAGTTCGTCACTACTAGGAGGTCTTTCAAATTCTTGTTCAAGTCTTGAAAAAGCTTTATTTATTTTATTTAAGGAACCTACTTGATTAAGTGGTAATCTAACAATTCTAGATTGTTCTGCTAATGCCTGTAAGATAGATTGTCTTATCCACCAAACTGCATACGATATAAATTTAAACCCTCTTGTTTCGTCAAATCTTTGAGCTGCTTTAATTAGTCCTAAATTACCTTCGTTGATTAAATCAGGAAGAGTTAAACCTTGGTTTTGGTATTGTTTAGCAACTGAAACAACAAATCTTAAGTTGGCTTTAGTTAATTTTTCCAATGCAATTTGATCGCCCTGTTTTATTTTTTGAGCCAACTCAACTTCCATTTCTGCGGTGATTAATTCCTCTCTGCCAATCTCTTGCAAGTATTTGTCTAATGACTGACTTTCTCTGTTGGTTATTGATTTGGTAATTTTAAGTTGTCTCATAAAAAGAATTACTATTTGATGATTTCAAATGTAGTTCAATCTACCTCATAAGTCAAGTTAAAATAGGTTAATATTTATAGTTGTTGAAAATTACTATTTAACAGAGAAAGAACTATGTTAAAAACTTTTTATTATAAGTCAAAATAACTTATTTGAGAACCTGCAAAGACCCCAAATCCATCTTCTATATTACTGTAAACTTGTACTGGTTGAGCGAATGGGTTCCCGGATGCACTTTGATACAATTCTAAACTAGTTCTGTAATAATAATAAGATTTTGATATATTATGTAAATATACTCTTACACTAAGAGTCTTATAACTCCATTCATAACCGACTTCAATACCGCTATAGTTTTCGTAAGGAATTTCCAATTCTAATGCTTTGTTTTGGCCATTAAATAAAAGATCGTTAAATAAACCTTGTTCTCTAAACGGGGAACCTCCATTTTGAAAAACTTCATCAGTCAAAATCATAAATTGTTTAATGGTATCTAGTTCGTACTCTGTAGTATCAGAATTTTTTATTACTAAATATTCACTTACTGAATAGGTTTCTATTAGATAATAATTTTGTGAGTTTTCTGGATCTTCAAAATCCAGAGTTATTTGTAATCTATCTCCATT
>CALKFX010000019.1 GCA_938084875.1 uncultured Flavobacteriales bacterium
ATAATATTATATCTACTTACTTAGCAGTTAAGATGACCAAAAAAAATATAGATCCAAAAATTTTTGAGATTGACAACAAGACATCCATCTATAAAATGGAGGAATTCAAAGCTTTAATGACTCAATAATTCCTAACAAACGTTCGTTAAGAATACCTTTTGTATTTGTAAGAATCAATATTTAGTTTCCATTACATTTGAGATATAATTAATGACTGCTAAAAACCAATACAAAAACTTTCAATTTAACTCTTCCAAAAAGAAAAGTAATAAAGAATATTTCAAGGGGGTAAAAGCCTTTTTTTCAGATGAAAGATTTCATAAAACCTCTGGTTTATTTCTTGTTCTTATCTCTATTTATCTTTTCTTTTCTTTCACGTCCTATCTTTTTACATGGAAATACGACTTGAGTATTATTGATGGAAAATCAATTGGTTTTGTTTTTAATGGCGAAGAAAGTGAAATACAAAACTGGTTGGGTAAATTTGGTGCTTACATAGCCCATAGGTTTTTAAAAATCTGGTACGGTGTAGCTTCTTACCTATTCGTTTTAGTTTTTTTTGTTATTGGTTTCAAATCTCTTTTCAAATACGAATTAGTTCCTATAACTAAAACATTAAAAGTTAGTTTTGTCTCTTTAATTTGGCTGTGTACTTTTCTAGGTTTTGTTTTTGAGAAATCAGATTTAGATTTTATGGGAGGACTTTACGGTCAAGTAATTAACAACTGGTTAATTGGTGTTTTTGGTCAAATTGGTACTGGGTTTATTATTTTTTTCTTTGGTATTTCTTCTATTGTTTTATTATTTAATCCCTCTTTGTCCTGGGTGGTAGATTTCTTTAACAAATTTTCTAAAAAAATTAAAGAAAATATTTCAGATAAAGATGGTTTTACTGTTGTACCTAGCGACATAGAAACTAAACAGGAAGTTTCCGATGAAAACACATCTTTAGATCTGAATGTGAATTCTAATGAAATTGAAAACGATTTAAAGCATAGTGAAACTATTGGTGACACTAGTGATTTAGAATTAGATGTTAATATAAGTGAAGAGAAATCACCAGCAAAAGAGGAAAATAATTTGGAACCTACAGATGAGGTTGCAATGGCTGTGGAAGTTGCAAAAACTGAAACAGAGTTAAGTAAAAAAGATTTAGATAGAAAGTTAAAGGAGTTTGGAGAATACGATCCAAAATTAGATTTATCGGAATACAAATTACCAAACATAGATTTACTAGCAGAGCACGGAAGTGGAAATATTTCTGTTGACAAAGATGAATTAGAAGGGAACAAAAATAAGATTATTGAAACCCTTCTTAATTACAAAATAAATATTTCAAAAATAAAAGCAACCATTGGACCAACAGTTACTCTATATGAAATTATTCCTGCACCTGGAGTGCGTATTTCTAAAATTAAAAACTTAGAAGACGATATAGCATTAAGCTTAGCAGCCTTAGGAATAAGAATTATTGCACCTATGCCTGGAAAAGGAACGGTTGGAATCGAAGTTCCAAACTCTAATCCAGAAATAGTAGCAATGAAGTCGTTAATAGCTTCAGACAAGTTTCAAAATAGTAAAATGGAATTACCAATAGCTCTAGGTAAAACCATTTCTAACGAATCTTTAATTGCTGATCTTACCAAGATGCCTCATTTACTGATGGCAGGAGCTACAGGTCAAGGTAAATCTGTAGGTTTAAATGCTATTTTGGTATCTATAATTTATAAGAAGCATCCTTCACAAGTTAAATTTGTTTTAATAGATCCTAAAAAAGTAGAATTAACTATTTATAATAAAATTGAAAGACACTTTTTAGCAAAATTACCAGATGAGGAAGAAGCTATTATAACAGACACAACCAAAGTAGTTAATACTTTAAATAGCTTGTGTGTAGAAATGGAAGCTAGGTATGAGCTCTTAAAAGAAGCAATGGTTAGAACCATTAAAGAATACAACCACAAATTTGTTCAAAGGAAATTAAATCCTGAAAAAGGTCATAAATACATGCCATATATTGTATTGGTAATAGATGAATTTGCAGATTTAATTATGACAGCTGGTAAAGAAGTTGAAACTCCAGTTGCTCGAATTGCGCAATTAGCAAGAGCAGTTGGAATACACTTAATAATTGCCACACAAAGACCTTCTGTTAATGTCATAACTGGAACCATAAAAGCGAATTTCCCTGCGAGAATTGCATTTAGAGTAACCTCTAAAATAGATTCTAGAACCATATTAGATGCTGGGGGAGCCGACCAGCTAATTGGCAGGGGTGACATGTTGTTTTCACCGGGAAATGAGTTAATAAGACTACAATGCGGTTTCGTAGATACTCCAGAAGTAGATGAAATCGCTGAATTCATAGGTTCTCAGAGAGGGTATCCTAGTGCGTTTTTACTTCCTGAGTATATTGATGAAGCTAATGAACTTAAAGAAATTGACGATGAGTTAGATAGTTTGTTTGAAGAAGCAGCTGAAGTCATTGTAAATGCCCAACAAGGTTCTGCATCTTTATTACAACGAAAATTAAAATTGGGCTATAATAGAGCCGGTAGAATAGTTGACCAGTTGGAAGCTACAGGTCTTATTGGGCCTCACAGAGGAAGTAAAGCTAGAGATGTACTTATTCCGGACGTATTAGCTTTGGAACAGTTTTTGAGTAATCTAAGAGAAAAAGGGAAACTATGAGGTTAAATAAAATGTTATCAATAGTATTTCTAATTGTAATATGTCCGGCTTTTTTTGGACAATCTTTAGAAAATGAGGATTTAAAATGTGAAAAACTTCTTCAAGAAGTTAGTGATAATATTCAAAAAAATAACGCTTCAAAATTTAACTTTAAATTGGAAATAAAAAGTGAAGATATTAATGAAATTCAAAATGGATATGCTTTTATAGAAAAAGAAAAGTTTTATTATAAAACTGAAGAAAGAGAAGTAATATGTGACGGTATCAATGTTTGGACATATTTGCCTGAAGACAATGAGTGCTACATAGATTTATTAGAAGATTTAGACAATTCTCTTAATCCAAGTGAAATTTTCACTTTATGGAAAGAAGGATTTAAATTTAAGTATATGAACAAAACAATAGTAAATAATCAAACGATTCATAATATTAAAATGTTTCCCTCTCAACCAGATAAAAGCAATTTTCATACCATTATTATGGATGTTAATGAATCCTTAAAATTAATTACTGAAGCTTCTGTCAAAACAAAAGATGGTGTAACTATAAAGACTACAATTAGTAAGTTTACAAGTAACCCTAAAATAAATATTAAGCAATTTTCTTGGGATGCAGGTAGCCACCCAAATACAGATGAAATTGACAATCGTTAATTAAGAAGTTCTAGTGCATTATTTAAAGCAGCTTCACCGGTCTTATCTCCTCCTAACATTTTAGCTAAAACTTGAATTCTATCGTCTTTAGATAAATAACTTATACTAGATTCC
>CALKFX010000020.1 GCA_938084875.1 uncultured Flavobacteriales bacterium
AATCAATGTCCAATATTTCCTCAGATGCATCAAATTTAGAACGTTTAAATAGATGGAATTGTGCACTTGAATTATTCTTGCAAAGACCTTTTTTTGGATGGGGTCCTGGAACCTATGCTTTTGTATATGCCCCATTCCAAAAGTCCAAAGATTTAACAATAATCAGCACTAATTTTGGAGATGGAGGAAATGCACATAGTGAGTATCTAAGTCCTTTAGCAGAACAAGGTTTTTTTGGATTTCTAATCAATGTTTTATTAATAGGATTTGTTTTTGTTTACTCAGGTCTATATTATATAAGATGTGAAAATGAGTTTTATAAAATTTTAACTCTTTTCATCATCTTATCTCTAACCACCTATTTTAGTCACGGAATTTTAAATAACTATTTGGATACTGATAAAGCTGCAATTCCAATTTGGGGTTTAATTGGCATCTTTATTACTGTTAAAACTTATTTAAATCCTATTTCTAAAAACACAACGTATTAATTGTATGTTGTGAATAATTATTATGGCTTATGGCAAAATCTAAAAAAATATTTCAATGCATAAGCTGCTCTCACGAAACAAGTAAGTGGACTGGTAAATGTGGAGAATGTGGAGAATGGAATACAGTTTCTGAAAGAATAGTTTCAAAGTCTTCCAAGAGTTCTATTTCAAGCAGTATTAAATCTCCTCAGCGAATAAGAGATATTTCTGGTGAAAAAGCGGAGAGAATTCCTATAAATGATTTAGAGTTTAATAGAGTAATTGGCAATGGATTGGTAAAAGGTTCTGTTATCCTACTGGGGGGTGAACCTGGAATTGGTAAATCAACATTAACTTTAAAAATTGCCTTAACACTAAATGAAAAAGTATTATATATTTCAGGAGAGGAAAGCAATGAACAAATAAAATTAAGAGCCAATAGATTAAAGTTCAATAACGACAGTTGCTATATTTATAACGAGACAGAAGTTAATACCATCCTTAAAACCTGTGAAGAAGTTTTTCCTAAATTAATTATTGTTGATTCTATACAAACCATTCATACTCAAGAAATAGATGCCATTCCAGGAAGTGTTTCTCAAATCAAGCACTGTGCTGAAATTTTAATTAAATATGCAAAAGAGAAGCTAATTCCTATTATAATTATTGGGCATATCACTAAAGATGGAGCAATCGCTGGTCCTAAAGTATTGGAACATATGGTAGATACTGTCCTTCAGTTTGAAGGGGATAAAAATCATTTATACCGTTTGGTTAGAAGTATCAAAAACAGATTTGGAAGCACCAATGAACTAGGAATTTATGAAATGAATGAAAGTGGACTCGAAGAAGTAAATTCTCCTAGTAAAATGCTTATTTCAACCAACCAAGAAAAGCTGAGTGGTATTGCCTTGGGTTGTAGTTTGGAAGGAGTAAGACCTATAATGATAGAGTCTCAAGCCTTAACCTCAGCTGCTACTTACGGAAATCCACAAAGATCAGCTAATGGAATTGACATTAAAAGACTGAATATGTTATTGGCAGTGATTGAAAAAAGAGGGGGCATGAAACTGAGCCAAAAAGATGTTTTTTTAAATATCACTGGTGGATTAAAAATTCAAGACCCTGCAATTGATTTATCTATGGTTTGTGCTATATTATCTTCA
Organism: uncultured Flavobacteriales bacterium; assembly: GCA_938084875.1. Lineage (GTDB taxonomy): Bacteria > Bacteroidota > Bacteroidia > Flavobacteriales_D > Parvicellaceae > MED-G20. Next base: position 1,637 of record CALKFX010000020.1, read on the forward strand.
TTTTTTGACTTTTATATTGATCATAAAATTTGTTTTATTGGTGAAGTGGGCCTCAGCGGAGAAATAAGACCAGTTAGTAGAATAGAACAACGAATAAAAGAGGTGACAAAAATGGGAATTAAAAAAATATATTTAAGTAAATATTCTAAGGTTAGTAAAGTAGAATCCAAAGATTATCTGTTAATTAAAGTAGGTAAGCTTCAAGAAATCATTCAACAATTATTTAAATAATGCGTTTATTGAGCTAAGGAATAAAGAGTTTAAATTATATTTATTATAAAAATAGTTCATGCAGGTTATAGATCTTGAAAAAGAAATTATTAGTGAGTTTGATATGTTTGACAATTGGATGGAAAAATATGAATATCTAATTGAACTTGGGAAAGATCTTCCTCTAATATCCTCCACCCTTAAAATTGATGAAAATATTATCAAAGGGTGTCAATCAAAAGTATGGTTACATGCTGAATTTGAAAAAGATTTGGTTTCATTTTATGCAGATAGTGAAGCAATAATAACGAAGGGAATAATCGCTCTTTTAATAAGAGTATTAAATAAACAGACTCCAGAAAATATTCTGGATGCAAAACTAAATTTTATAAATGAAATTGGTCTAACTAATCATTTGTCTCCAACAAGAGCTAACGGTTTGTTAGAAATGGTAAAACAGATGAAGGCTTATGCATATTCATTAATGATAAAAAATAATTTAAATGAGTGATGTAAAAGATTCTAAAAATGTCAAAAAAAAAATCGAGGACAAGATTATAAATGTTCTAAAAGCGATATTTGATCCAGAAATACCAGTGGATATTTACGAATTAGGTTTGATTTATGAAATTAAAATTGACGATAAATTTAATACTGAAATTATTATGACTTTAACTTCTCCAAATTGCCCTGTGGCTGAGTCCCTCCCAAAAGAGGTTGAAGATAAAGTTGGTGAAGTTCATGGAGTCGAAACTTCAAAAGTTAACATTGTATTCGATCCTCCATGGGACAAAGATATGATGAGTGAAGAGGCAAAGCTAGATTTAGGAATGATATAAAAAAAAGAAATGGAATTTGGAATTGATGCAATTGATTATTATTTGCCAAACATAGCTTTACCAATAGTTAGTTTGGCAGAAAAAAGAGATATTATTCATGCAAAACTTGAAAAAGGATTGGGCCTAAAATATATGGCACTTGCAGATGTAAATGAAGATACTGCCTCTATGGCTGCAAATGCACTATTAAATCTTATTGTAAATAATAAAATAGACCCCTCCACTATTGGCAGAATATATCTTGGAACTGAAAGCGCTGTAGATGCAGCTAAACCAACAGCTACATATGCTGTTGGAACAGTAGAAAAAATTCTTTCTAAAACCCATGGTGCTAGATGTTTTAAAAACTGTGATGTTGTAGATCTTACATTTGCTTGCATTGGTGGAATTGATGCAGTTGAAAACTGTTTAGATTGGATAAGAATTAATCCAGAAAAAAAAGCGATTGTAATTGCCTCTGATATTGCAAAATATGAATTAGCTTCTTCAGGTGAATATACACAAGGAGCTGGTGCTGTTGCTATGTTGTTAACTTCCAATCCTAGTATCATTTCTTTTAAAAATACAGTTGGAATTAGCATGGAGCATGTTGGAGATTTTTTTAAACCAAGAAGAAAAATTGACAACTTATTTCTGAGCAACAAAAACACCACGGTACAAAAATTAACCAATAGTGATAAAGAAATTCTTGATTTTTATTTTGAGGAGCCAATATTTGATGGTCAGTATTCCAATAAATGTTATCAAGATAGAATCAATGAAGGGTTAGAGCATTTTCAATCCCAGAAGAAAATAGACTTTCTAGATGACTGGGACCATTTAATTTTTCATCTTCCATATGCTTTTCAAGGAAGAAGAATAATGCTAGATATATGGCTTCACTGGTTAGACAAATATGATTTATTGTCAAATCTTGAAAAAGAGATAGGACAATCAGAAAGTATGGATTTTAAAGATTGGAGAAAAGCAGCTTCAAAGTCTGATCTCTACAAAAACTTTGTAGAAAGCAAGATTGAAGATGGAGAAATTGCAAGTGGATATATTGGCAATATGTATACCGCATCTATCTTTATGTCATTAATTAGTTTGCTTTGTTCAAGTCATGAAAAAAACAAAAATATTTCAGGAAATAATATTGGTTTTTTAAGTTATGGAAGTGGATCTAAATCTAAGATTTTTGAAGGTAAAATAGCTACAGATTGGAAATCCAAAATAAGCGGATTAGAGGTTTTCAAAAAACTAGATCAGAGAAAATTAATTGACTTTAAGACTTATGAGAAACTTCACAATGGAAGTTTGAAAAAACCAATATCCAATCATCAAAATATTGTCCTAGAGAGAATTGACGATCAAGAAAATAAAGTAGGTTTTAGACATTACAAAATAAATTGAGCGAGATAGTAAATAAAGTTGCAAAAAGTGGTCTAATAACTCTTGACATGAAGACATTCAAGGGATCTCAGAACAGGAGAATTATAGACATAAAGAACTGGCTGTATGAAGGCATGGTTCTAAAAGAAAAAAAATTTAGAGAGCATTTAAAAAACGAGAACTGGGAGCAATTTAAAGATGCATTTGTTGCCTTACATTGTTCTACCGATACAATAATTCCAGTTTGGGCCTACATGCTAATAACAAAATATCTAAATCCTTATGCTTCAAGTATAATTTATGGAAATGAAAAAGAGCTTGAAAAAAAAATCTTTCTTCTAAATATTAAAAATTTTGATGTAAAGCCATTAGAAAATAAAAGAGTTCTCCTTAAAGGATGTACCGGTACATATATTCCAGAAGATAGCTACGTACAGTTAAGTAATAAACTGATGGGAAATGTCAAGTCTTTAATGTTTGGAGAAGCATGTTCTAATGTGCCAATATTTAAGTCCTAATTGTATATTTTATTTAAGATATTAAAACTTAAGTTTAAAATAGTGGTCAAACTCGG
>CALKFX010000021.1 GCA_938084875.1 uncultured Flavobacteriales bacterium
AATTAAATCTTAATAGCGAAAAATCTGTAAAAGCTTTTAAATTTTTTTTTAATAGTTTAAGAAAGGAAGCCATAGAGACCAAACAAGCTAGTTATTTAGTAGTTAAATTTCTTAAGGAGGGTAAGCTTTCTAAAAAGGAAGAAAAAGAATTAAAACTTCAATTTTACGATGTGCTAAAAATTATGGGTGTTGGAATCCCTTTCTTTATGATTCCAGGGTCAACTGTTTTAGTGCCATTTTTAATAAAATTATCTAGGAAGTTAGGGTTGGACATTGTTCCAACATCTTTTAAAAAAGATGAAGACATATAAACTAATTTTTTTTATCTAAATTAGACAGAATATAAATTTTTACTAAAAATGAAAAATTTATTTGCTTTAATATTATTTTTAGTTCCATTTTCATTATTTGCAGGCGATTGGGATGGTGCTGAAGTTGTAAAAAAGGAAGTTTGGAAAATGTCTCCACTATTTTTCATTATTGCTAGTTTGTTTATTGGTATTATTTGCAAGCATTTTCTTAAAAAAGTTCCTATTCCATTTACGGTTATTCTTCTTATTATTGGTTTAATTCTTGGGGTTGTTCACCGTTTTGAATGGTTAGAAAACATTTCATTGCTTGACGAGTCAATTTTTTGGGCTGGACATATTAAACCAGAAATTATTTTATATGTTTTTCTTCCTACTTTAATATTTGAAGCTGCATTTGATTTGGATGTACATACTTTTAAAAAATCTTTTTGGAATGCCTTTTTAATGGCAGTTCCTGGAATAATTGTGGCTATTTTCATAAGTGCGAGTATGGCTATGGGAATAAAATATTTTGGAATTGGATTTGGTAATTGGAATTGGTACGTATCTCTTATGTTTGGATCTGTTATTTGTGCAACTGATCCGGTTGCTGTAGTTGCCCTCTTAAAAGAACTTGGTGGGGGTAAAAAACTTAGAACTTTAATCGAAAGCGAATCCCTACTAAATGACGGAACTGCTATAGTAGTTTTTATGATATTTTACTCAGCAATTAGTTCACAAATAGGAGGGGGTAGCAGCCCTGAAATACTAGGAAGTGCTATTGATTTTATAAAAGTAGCTTTTGGAGGTGTTGCTATAGGTGCAGCTATTGGATTTTTGACTTTATCGCTTTTTAAAACAGTTTTTAACGATAGTCTATTTGAAATTACTGCTATCATAGGCTCTGCATATTTAACCTTCTTTATCGCAGAAAGTTTTCATCTATCAGGTGTAATTGGATTAGTTACATTGGGACTGATTATGGCTGGAAGAGGAAAAACAAGAATTAGTCCCGAAGTTGGTCATTTTCTTCATGATTTCTGGGTATTGGCTGCATTTATTGCAAATACTTTGATTTTTATTGTAGTTGGAGTAATAATTGCTCATCGTACAAGATTTGAAATGGAAGATTTTATTGATTTAGCTATTGTCTATGTAGGTATTCATATCATAAGAGGTTTCATTATTTTAGTCTTGTTCCCTCTAATGAAAAAAATAGGATATGGAGTTTCAGCAAAGGATTCCATTGTTTTATGGTGGGGAGGATTAAGAGGTGTTATTGGTTTAGCAATGGCTCTTATTGTAGCAGAAACATCTAGTATCCCCCACGACATAAGAGACCAATTTCTTTTTATAACTGCAGGAATTGTTCTTTTAACATCTTTAATAAATGCAACTACTATAAAAGCGCTAGTTAAAGGATTGGGACTAACTAAAGTACCATTAGCAAAAGCAACTTTGGTAAATCACACTATTGACAAACTTAGATACAGTGCAGAATTAAGATTAGAATTAATGAAAAAAGATAGATTTATGGGCGGAGCAGATTGGAGTCATGTAGAAAAATTTCTTCCAACACCTTGGAATCCATCCAAAGATGAAATTTTAGATAAAGTAGAAAATGGTCTAATTAAAGAACTTAGAATAAACTTATTGAACAAAGAGAAATCTTCTTATTGGAAATTATTTAGCAAAGGTTTGTTGGGAAGATCTGCTTACAATTTATTGATGAATATTAATAACGAACTTTTAGACCAAGGTGGTGAGTTTTCTATTGCAACTTCTACCAATATAGATTTGTTATGGGGAAGCTCCAAAATATTCAACGAAGTTCAAGATTGGAAAATCTTAAGCAAGTCGTCCAATAAAGATTTGTTTTCTCAGCTATATACAAATTACGATGCTGTAAGGGCAATGATAAAATCTCATGATGACCTAATTGTTCTTTTAAAAAATTTGGAATCAGATTACGAGAATTGCTTGCACGAACTCGCGAAGACAATCTCCGGGAAAAACCGGAACGTCTCCGGCGATATATCCTGGGAGGACCAGTTCAACGCGTTACACAAATACGTGGACGAATTAAACTTGCGCCATTTTCTGGAAACTCAGTCAAACGCGATACACGTGGCCGGGACGAAAGGGAAAGGGTCCACGTGCGCGTTTTGCGAATCTGTCTTGTTGGAAAACAACGTGAAAAATGTCGGTTTGTTCACGTCGCCGCACTTGGTGGACGTGCGAGAACGGTTTCGGATAAACGGCGAACCGGTTGGGAAACGGGAATTTATCGAGGCGTTTTGGTGGACGAAAACAACGATCGAAAATGAATTAAAGATG
>CALKFX010000022.1 GCA_938084875.1 uncultured Flavobacteriales bacterium
GGGGTGAAGGATGAAGAATTGCTCTTAAAAGGTTCTAAATAATCCTCAAACCCTCTAAATATGTATCCTATTTTATGAATATCAATTTTAAGATTTCCAATTGCGTTACTTGGCTCGAAATATTCAATTGTAATCATTTCTCCTTCTACTACTTGTGTATGGGTTAAAAGATTTTTAGAAGTTGTTATGGAATTAAATTTTCCTATCAAGTGTTTTTTATTGGAATTATATATAAACATTTCAGCACCTTCAGGAATACTAAAATTGTCAAAAAATAGAGACAGCCCAAGAGCAGACCTACATCTTATTTTTAAAAAACCAGATTTAGATCCATCAGCGTGATTTATCCATGTTCCGTTATTTAAAAGAGAAAGATTGGCTGATTTAATAATCCCAACTTTATAAGTTTCTTTCACATCTATTTTTGCAAGATCAATTTCTTTAGAGTTAGGTTGGTCAATCAAACATTCATTTATAGTTGCCTCCAAATTGTGAGTAAATGAAAAGGGAGTTCCCCCTTGTGAAATTTGACTTTTGTAGCTTCCGAAAAATAAGATGGTTATTACAGAAATTAAATTTATTTTTGTGTAGTTCATAGTAATATTAAAACTACAAAAAAAACAGATATAATTTTTAATATAATGTCAATAAGAGGTTCAAATTTTTAATATGAAAAGAGTCATGTTGGTCGAGGATGAAGAGAATTTACATTTAGCAATTAAATTAAATTTAGAATTAGAAAACTATAATGTAACTTCAGTTTATAATGGCAAAAATGCTATTTCAAAGTTTCATCAGGGAAGATTTGATTTAATAATTTTAGATGTTATGCTTCCGGAAATGAATGGATTTGACATTTGTGAATCTATAAGATTAGAAAACTCTAAAGTTCCAATTCTCTTTCTCACTGCAAAATCTTCTAATGAAGATAAACTAACTGGATTAAGAATTGCAGACGATTATTTAACAAAACCTTTCAATCTAAAGGAGCTTATGTTAAGAGTTCGAAATTTAATTTCAAGAACTCAAAATGAGGAAGAATCCGACAAGAAAAATAAACTTTTTATAGCTGGTTGTAATGTTGACTTAAAATCATTTGTTATTCAAAATAGCGAAGGAGATGACTTTACATTAACCCATAAACAGATTAAATTACTAAAGTTATTTATTGAGAAAAAAGACCAAGTGATCAGTCGTCAAGAAATTTTAGAAAAAGTTTGGGGTTACGATGTTTACCCATCCTCAAGAACTATAGATAATTTTGTTTTGTTATTTAGAAAAGTTTTCGAAAAAAATCTCCCATCATCTACCTATTTTAAGTCTGTAAGAGGAGTTGGTTATAAATTCACACCCTAGCAAATTTCACAATAAGAACTATCTATTTTATGGTTAAAAGATTCGGTATTTTTTATTTCCTTAACAAAATTTACAAGCCAATTTGAATAATTAGAGACCATTTCATTGTTAATTAGATCCTTTTTTTTGAAGGTTAAATTAAGTTTCGGTTGGTAGGTATTTTTCAATGATATAATTTGACAAATTAAATTTTCTGTTTTCATATTAGAATTATTCCATAATAAGGCATAAAAAAATAATTGAAGAGCTTTATGTTTTTTAGTCAACTGGTCAAAATCAGAAATATTCAAATTATTTTGTAGAACCATCCCTGTTTTATAATCAATCAATCTTATTCCTTGGTCTGTTGAGTCTATTCTGTCCACATAGCCTAAGAATTTAATTTTATTAGTTGATTTTTCTAAACTACTCAGATTATTAGAAATTAGTTTATTCTCAGTTTCTAATATTTTATATCCTCCAAATGAATTAATTTCTGGAATTTCTTTATCGAGTAAATTTTCAATACATTTCTTATAGTGGTGATATATAAGAGCGTTTTTTCCATTTATAAACCTTTTATCGATAAAGATTTGGTCGAATGTATCTTCCATACAATGGCTGAGCTCAGTTTTAATTTTTTTTATTTCACGAACATCTATTGTCCGACCTTTGTAAAATAAATTTTCTAAAGTTTTATGAATGCCAATTCCCCACTCACTAGGTTCTAAGTGTTGATTTATTTTCTTTTTTTCTTTTATGTTTAAAACATATTTGAAATAAAAATCGAGAGGACATGTGCAATACTTTTGAATTGAAGATGCCGAAATACCTTCTTCCATCCACTTGGTAAGAACTTCTTTGGTTTTTTCACTACTTTTTACTTGGTGGATCTTTTGAGTAATATCCATTTTTATATGGTGGTGATTTATTTTAAAATTCTTTTTTTCTCCAAGTTCCTTTTCTATTTGCCTAATATATCTGCTGGGTTCATTATAGGTAAGTCCTTTATCATCTCCTTTTACGAATAATAAATCTATGTTTTTTGAATAATGAAAATTTCGAAAGAAGTAATAGGCAGATAATGCCTCTCTTTCATAAACTGATGGAATACCAAAAAACTTTTTCAAGTCCTCAGGAAAGAGATCTATGGAATTTGATTTAGAAGGTAAGAATTCTTCATTACAAGATAGAAAAATCACATTTTCGTAGTCTAAAGTTCTACTCTCCAAAAGTCCAATAATTTGAATTCTTGCATCGTTTTCTCCTTTTACAACTACACTAAGTCCATTTATTTCTTTTAAAAAAAGTTTTATAAATTGAGAAGAATTAAGCTCTATTTTGTAATTATCTAACTCATTGGTAATTTTTACAATCGTCTCTTTTATTTTTTCTAAACTCAAAATATCGTTCTTATTTTTATCGTATATTGTTTCTACAATAATTATAAGCTTCATTAATTTATGAGTAACTTGATTTGGTAATGAATTGAGCAATTCTTCTAGGCATGTAATTATCTGGTCTAAATATGGATGGTATTTCTTTAGTTTTAGACTGTTTATTTCATATGCATGTTTTTGTTTTTCTATAAATAATTTTGTTAGCTCTTTTTTTGAAATAGTATTACTTATTGCACTAAAATTAAGTAAGGACTCGACCCATTGGAAACTAATTTTGTTATTTCCAAAAATAGGATTGGTGTCCAATAGAAATCTAACTAACTTATTGCTTTCAAAATATTTAATTTTGAGGCCTGATGAATAATTTATACTTTTTTCCTTCTTAAGGAGTTTTTGGTAGAGTAGAGGGCCAAGGTTCTCATCCATCAAAATAATTGTGAAATTTTTAGTGCTATCTTTTACAATATTTTCAGTAATGTTGATTTGTTGATTGCTAGAATTGGAAGAATAAATATTAATTTCTTTTGAATGATTTAATATTTTATTAAATGGTTTGTTGTAATGTTTTGTAAAGTGTTTTCTATAAAAAAAACCAGCCTCGTGGTCTTGATTTGTTGTATAAAATTCATCTACATCCACAATTATTTTAGAACCATTGTTTTTTGTTAAGTAGTTTACAATAGTTTCTTCGCTTTTAGAAAGTGCATTAAGACCTAAAAAACAAATCTTCTTATCTGCAGAGAAATAATCTTTAGGATTCTCCGCTATAATTCTTGTTATTAAACCACTTGTTCCTTTTTTTTTCTCTAGGAGTCTTTTTTTAAACATTTCATAGAGTTCTCCTGTTTTTTGGAACTGACTTATAAAATTCTTTTGGTTTTTAGAAAGGTTCTTATCGTTTAAACTCCAGTCATCAATTCCTGTAATATTGTCTAATTCCTGAAACAATTTTTGATGATTAATCATGTTTCTCTCTACGTCGTTAAAATTCTTAAGTAAGGTAATTGACTGATTTTGAAATTCATTATAGTTGAGTTCTTTATCTAATTTCAACGCTTGTTCATATAGCATTAAACTCGCCTCCATATTAGAAATTGGACTTAGATTAGAAATTGAGTTAAAATAATTTTGAATGGTTTTAAATTCTGGAAACAATACTGCTTCTCCAATAGCATCTCTAAAGCAACTTCTTAAATGCCATTTTGATCTTTCAGAAGGTACAATTACAGTTAAAAGATGTAGATCTTTTAGTGCATAATTTTCTAGAATTTCATTTGTAGCATATGTTAGGAATTTTTCCATAACTAAAAGTAAAACTTTTAATTACTTATTTAATAACTTCCCATGTATGATCTGCCAATAATTTCACTGAACTAATAAATTTTAGAGGGCATTTTTTCCTTCCCCATTCATTTTCACCAATCATCATTAAAAAGAAATTCCCATTTTCATCTTCATACAAATGATAAATATGAGAAATCAACGGCTCAAATCTAATTTCTGCATGGTATATCATTTCAGAAATTTCAATTCGCTTTTTTATAGTATTTGCCTGTTGTGCAAGGAGACTCATTTGCTGTTTTATCTGGTCTAGCTGCATATCTGTTTGATGCTCCATTGCAGAAATTGCTTTGGTTTTGATAGTCCCTTGTTTGGTAGGAATCACGGGAAAACTTCCACGGTGATGCCCATAAGTAAGCGATCCAGGATTTTCTGTAATGTTGTCTTTATCTATTGGATTAATTATATCTTTTTTCTTTTTCAATGTCTTAAAATGGATTAGAAAAGTTATTGTTGTTTATAAATTCTGGGTCTGAAAGAGTTAATAGAAATGCTTTGAGTTCCTGTCGTTCTTGAGGGTTTAATTGAACACCTCCTTGAGAAGAAAATTCAATAAGTGGATCAATGTTTGGTGAATTTGGGTGTACTCCAATACTATAAAAATTAATAACTTCATCTAAAGTATTGAATCTCCCGTCGTGCATATATGGAGAACTATATTCTACATTTCTTATGGAAGGTACTTTGAATTTAAAATTATCTTCTATTCTTCCAGTAACAAGCCCTCTTCCTGAATCAACTGGAATTTCATCTAGCCCATTATTTTTAAAAGACAAATCAGTTCCTAAAATTCCTCCATGACAGTGAAAACAATCGCCGCCGTTCAAGCTATTAAAAGACGATAAACCAGCATTTTCTTCAGGACTTAAAAAGGCTTCTCCTCTTAAAAACTTATCGTATTTAGAATTTGTAGAAACCATTGTTCTTAAAAATTGTGCAATTGCTTTTGCTGCATGAATTGAATCTGGTTCTAGGGTTCCGAATGCCTCAAAAAACATGTTTCTATAGTTGTTATCGTATCTTATTTCAGAGAAAAAATTAGTCCAAGTCTCATCCATTTCAGTACTATCTAATATGGTTACTAAAATTTGATTTTCTAATGAAATAGCCCTTCCATCCCAAAAGAAATCTTTGGACCAAGCCAAATTTTGAAGAACCATAGAGTTTCTAGTCCCCAAATCTCCATGAATTCCAGTACTAAATGTGTTTGGGTCTGTAAAAGCATGTTGAGGTGAATGACAATTTGCACAAGAAATTGTATTATCTCCGCTTAATTTTTTATCCCAAAACAAATGTCTGCCAAGATTTACTCCTTGCTGAGTTAGTGGATTATCAAAAGGATGTTCAATAGGGGGGAAATTATCTGGAACCTCAATAGTAATTGGAGTTGGGTTAAAAGACGATTGAACAGCAACTTTTTTTTGACAACTAATTATCAAAAGATTTAGAATGATTAAAAATATACTATGGAGTTTTAAATTTTTCAAAACCTCTACTGGTATTTAGAAATAAAATTATTAGAGTTATTAGCTAATTTAGTTGCTAATGGAATATTATCTATTGTATGGGTGAAATTTTCATTTTTAATATCAATGTCTTCAATTATTTTAGACCAATTTAAGTTTGCTTTAATATTAGATTCATTAGAAAACTCTGAAACTTCACAGATAATATTCTTAGGGTTACTTCTAAAATTATCGCCTCCTAAATGAAAGACAAATATTTCTCCAGGATCAAAAATTCCGTTAGAATTTAAATCTGCTAGCCCTTCAACTACTACAAATAAATAACTCCAATCCATAGGGTTTGAGCCCATTTGCCAGTGCATGCTAGGCGTTTGATAGGATAAAGGCTCA
>CALKFX010000023.1 GCA_938084875.1 uncultured Flavobacteriales bacterium
CACCATATTTTTTGGTGTCAATTAAATTATTATTAATATCATAAAATGAAATTTTAGCTGTATTAGCCAAAGTATTCTCATCGTTTAAAACAAAAGATTCCTCTAATATCTGAACTTTGTAGTTTTGTATGTAACGATAAATTTTCAATTTCTATGTAGTTAATTTGGAATATAAGTTATTTACTTTTATTAATTGCTAATTAAAAATTTTTCTGCCGTAGAAATCCAATTATTTGGTCCTCCAGCCAAATAACCTAACTTTCCAAGTTTTAAAAAATTAAGTTTGTTAGAGTCTAATTTTTGAGGATTTACAAACCATACAGTAGGGTAGCCACTAACGCCAAAAATTCTAGCTAGTTCTCTATTTTGATTGAGAATTTTAGGATCTATTGTTTTTCTTCTGGGAAAATCTAATTCGACTAAAACAACATTTTCCTTTGTCCAAGTTTCAAATTCTGGTAAATTAAATACTTCTTTTTTTAAACGCATACACCATCCACACCAGTCACTTCCTGTAAAAAAAAGCATGATAGGCTTTTTCTCAATTATTGAAATATTTACAGCCTTGTTTAAATCAGTATGCCAGTTTAAAGTCGATTGCTGTGAATTTAAATATTGAAAAAGAAGTACAAAAGCAATAACTATTAATTTTTTCATGAAGTAAATTTAATAGATTTTAAAGTTTTTTAGAACTATTCCATTGAGAATTTAAATGATTGTAATAGTATTTATATTGATTGTTTCCAAAAAAAAGTAATATACCCAGCATTTCATCTACTTGTTTATATCCTTGATAGACCATAAGTCTTATAAGATTTTCATCTAATAAAACATAGCTAGGATAAGAAAGCTTTCCATCTAGAATAGAGTGTGCAAACCAATGGGCTTTTCCTCTTGAATTAGGATTAGACTTTTTAAAGCCTGGATCTGAATTATAAAAATTATGATTATTAAATACAATAGTGTCTTTAGTTTCTCCGTCAAATTTCACTGTATAGTAATTATTTTTTATGTAATTTACAATTACAGGGTCGCTAAATGTAGTTGCATCCATTCTCTTACACCATCCACACCAATTAGTATATAAATCAATAAATACTTTCTTTTTAATAGAATCAGAAGCTCTTTGTTTGATCATAGTATCCCAAGAAATCCAATTTATATTGTTTTGGGAATTTCCAATTAAAAATGAGCTTATAGATATTGTAATTAATACAAGTTTAATATGAAATTTCATTTTGTTAAATTATCTATTAGAAAGTTTGTCATTTTATTATACAAATGAAGTCTAGTGTATCCACCATAAATTCCATGATTCTTATTTGGATAAGCAAAAAAATCAAATTCTATATTCGATTTCACTAAAGAACTTACCATTTCCATAGAGTTCTGAAAGTGTACATTGTCATCTGCAGTACCGTGCATTAATAAAAAGTTTCCTTTTATTTTATCAACATGATTAATAGGAGAATTTACATCGTAATTCTCTCCATTTTCTTTTGGAGTTCTCATAAATCTTTCTGTATAAATATTGTCATAAAACCTCCAATTGGTTACCGGAGCTACTGCAATTGCAGAATTAAAAACATCAGCACCTTTAGAAATACAAAGTGAAGACATATATCCTCCATAACTCCATCCAAAGATTCCAATTTTATCTTTATCTATATAATTTAATTTACCCATATAAATAGCTGCAGAAATTTGATCTTCTGTTTCTAACTTACCTAATTGTAAATAGGTAGAGTGCTTAAAGTCTCTTCCTCTAAAACCAGTTCCTCTATTATCTACAGAAATTACAACGAAACCTTGCTTAACTAAATATTGAAACCAAAAGTAATTCATCCAAGACCAAGAGTTATTAACTGTATTAATTCCTGGTCCACCATATACGAACATAAGCAAAGGATGCTTTTTAACAGTATCTAGTACTTTTGGCTTCATCATCCATGCATTAAGTTCTAATCCTTCTTGATTTGGTATTTTAAAAAATGTTTTTTCTACCAAATCATACTCATCCATCCTTTTGCTAAGTTTTTTATTGTCTTCTAAAACTTTTAATACTTTTCCTTTCTTATTATTTAACGTAAAGGTAAGGGGACGATTTGCATCTGAGTGGGTATTTATAAAATACTGAAAATCAGAGCTGAAATCGGCATCATTAGTTCCTTTTAAATTAGATATTTGATTTAATTGATTTGTTTTTAAATTCAAACAATAAATTTCTCTATCGGAGGGACTTATCTTAGCAGCTTGAAAATAAATGGTCTGATCTTTAGAATTATACCCATAAACTTCAGTAACATCCCATTTTCCAGAAGTTAGCTTTCTTTCTGTATTGTTAGAGTAATTTACTAGATATATATGATTAAATCCATCTTTTTCACTAGTCCAAATAAATTCATCTTTATTGATGAAAAAAGTATTATCATGTATGTCAATGTAAGTAGAACTTGTTTCACTGTAAACTTTATTAATTTTAATACCACTAATTGGATTATTTTGACTGTTAAACTTTCCAGAAAGAAGTTCCAAATTGTTTTGCAGCCTATTCATTTTAAATACAATAAGTTCATTATTGCCCTTGGACCAAATTAATCTTGGAATATAGATGTCAGGGTTATTTCCAATATCAAAATCAAAAGTTTTTAAATTGTCTAAATCAAAAACTTTGACGGCAATTAAAGAATTATCTTCTCCTGCTTTGGGATATTTGAACTTATACTGAGATGGATATAAATCACCATACATCTCCATTTCAAACTGTTTTACATCTCTCTCATCAAATACATAATAAGCTATTTTAGAACCGTCCGGAGACCAATAAAACCCTTTATGAATGCTAAATTCTTCTTCATAAACCCAGTCCGTTGTACCATTTATTAACTTATTAATTTTCCCATTATTGGTAATTGGAATTTCTAAAGTATCAGATAAATATTTATAATAAATGTTGTTATCTCTAACATATGCAACTTTTTTATTATCTGGAGAAAAACTAGCCAAACGCTGTTTTCCTAAAGAAGAATCTGCAAGAGGTTTTAGTATGTTGTTCTTAATATCGTATAGATAGTAAAATGATTTTGAAGATCTTCTATATATAGACTCTTTAGAATTAGATAAAAGCAACCAGTTTTGATCATTGCTTAATTTATAATCTGAAAACTCCAATTTATTAAAGGAAATATTTGAAAATAATGTAGCTACCTTTTTATTTGACTTATAATCGTATTTAACAATTTCGGTCTTAGATTGATCTTGTTCTATGGATGTATAGTAATTACCGTCTTTAGATGGGTTAATGCCTTTGATAGTCTTGGGATAAAAAGTACCAGAGGCCCATATTAATTCATTGCTTAATTGACTTGAAACACTTATAAAAGTTCCAAAAAAAATAAAAAAAAGTAATCTAGTTTTCATAGTATTATTTGTAGTAAAATTAATTGTTTTTCCTTAAATATTTTAAAACTGAATTAATATGGCTTTTCATATTTAAGGATGATCTATAGATAAATAATATTTCTTTATTTTTATCGATCAAAAATGTAATTCTTCCTGGTGAGAGACCAAAAAAGTCTTTAGGAAGTTTTAATTCTTTTCTAAGGCTAGAATTTTTATCACTCAATAACTTAAATGGCAAGCTGTAATTATTTTTAAATTTTTCATGGCTGTTTTTATTGTCACTACTTAGACCAATAATTTCACAATCAAATGCATTAAAGTCTTCGTAAAAATCCTTAAAGTAACATGCTTGTTTGGTACAACCTGGAGTTTCATCTTTTGGATAAAAGTACAATACCAAATAGGAGCTTTTTAAATCTCTTTCCAATTCAAATTCATCTCCATTTTCATCATTAAGTCTGAAATCTGGAAAAACATCTCCAATATCTACATTCATAAGCTAAAATTGCGGGCATTCTACAACTCTAAATTTAGAATTATGAACCCGTTTTTCTGGTAAATCAATTGAAAAAGAAATTTCATGAGAACCCAAAGAAGATGTGGTAAGGTTTGAAATATTAAAATCGTAAGAGTAACCAAATCTCATTTTATTTTTTTCAATTCCTATAACAACTACAAATGCGTCTTGTGGAGAAAAGTTCTCACTATTTGCATCTAAAAATCTTGTATGTCTATACCAAAATCCCAAGTCAAATATTCCGTCCACAAAATAAGTTCCGAAATTGTATCTTTTAAGATTGGATTGAAGATCAATTACAAATTCCGGAGAAAAGAACAATTCTTTATGAAAAAGACCATTTTGAAGAACTTTAATTTTATATCCACCATGAAAAGAGGATCGAATAGGAATTTTATTAAGAACATTATTGTCTGTAATATTGTAAAAAAATGTCTCGTTAGGTTTGTTTAAATGGTCAAAAGAAGCACCTAAAAAAAGACTTTTACTAAATAGTATAAATCCTGAAGAAAAGTCTATATATAATCCATTATTTCCTTGTGGTTGTTGAGTAGGATTTACAACCCCTTGCGAGGGATCTATTTGATCTCCCCAAATAACATTTCCCCAATCTAAACTCTTTTGTACAAATGAAGCTTTTAAACCAAAATTAATAGTCCATTTTTGATTTAAAATGGCTTGATACGAATACATAGTTGAAAAAGCAGTAGTATTTAAAGATCCATTTCCTGTTTTATCATGTAAGAGTTGAAATCCAACTCCACCATGTAGTTTATCTGAGAATTGATCGTATTCAATATTATAGGTTACAAATGCATTATTTATTTCTGGCCATTGATTTCTATAAGTTGTATGAAATCTTGGACTAAGATCTCTTCCCGCAAGAGCAGGATTTAATTGTAGAGCATTGGAGAAAAACTGAGTAAATAAAGGATCTTGACCCTGAATACTTACAAAGGAAAATATGTATAATATTATATATATATATTTTATCAACTTTTAAATTTTATTATCTAACTAATGCAACTGAGCCACTTTTGACTAATTTCTGTTCAATCCCGTATTTACTTGTTTTAATTTTGTAAACATAAGTTCCTGTTGGTAAATTTTTTCCTTTAAAAGTTCCGTCCCATCCATTGCTTAAATCAATGGACTTATAAACCATTTGTCCCCACCGATTAAAGATTTCTATTTGATAATCTATCATTCCTTGACCTGAAATTTTAAAAAAATCATTTATTCCATCACCGTCAGGACTAAATGCATTAGGGGAATATAATGCATAAGGTTTTTCTACAACAACAGCATTTGAAACGCTTTCAATTGGATTGTTTTGATTTCTTAAAGCCACAACTCTGTATATATTTAAGTTTTCATCATAATTTAAATCACTACTAGCTTGAGCATAACTTATAGAAATATTACTTAATATTAAAATTAGAAGTATTGAACTATGTAAAATAATAAGATTAAAAGAGACAGAATTCATAATTTTACTAAACTAATTATAATTATTCATTAATAATAATTTCATTTTCTGTATTATCAAGAGTCCTAAATAATTCCCAGTTTCCTGAAGAATTTAATTTTTGTATTTCGTATTTATTTGGATTGTCAATCCATCCATTATAAAAATTCCAATTTAACTTGGTTCTAAAATTATCTAGTCTGTCAAATTCCAATAATATTGAATTACCAAGATTGGAGTTTATAGAATTTGTATTGCATATGTTTCTATTTACAACAACATAATCATACTGATTATTAGCAACATCCACAATCTCATCTAAATAACTTTTTATAGAACTATCTAGTGTTGCAATTAGTTCAAAATCATTGCCATTTTCTGAGCGGTAAACTAAATGATTTGTTAAAGGATTTAAAGGCAATCCCTCTGAAATCCATTCTGTATAAATATTATCATTATCTACAACAGTTGATCTAATGACTTCTGCATTAGGAAGTCTAGTTGTATCATAAACTGGAAGGGAGTCTTGCAGGACAAGTTCTGATATACAATTTAACTGGTTGCTTGCTATAACTTTAACTTTATAAAATCCAGTATCTAATATAAAATATGGCTCATTAAAATTTTGATAATATAGACTATCGTTTATATACCAAGCAAAATCTTCATTTGATATGTTGTTAGATAAATTATCTACTACTAACTGAAATCCTACACAAGGTAGATTTTGATTTAATGAAATATTTATATCGGGCTTTGGAAGAATTGTAAAAGAAAGAGTATCTCTACTTGGGCAGTTTCCATCTATTGTATAATAAATATCATAAACACCATCCACCAAGGTGTCAGAAATAAACCAACCAGACAAAGAGTCGGAATAGGGTAGACCAGACCAATAGCCAATAGTTGAAGTAGCAGAAAATTGAATGGAATCTAATCCCTCACAAAATCCTGAAGTAGTGTTTATATCAGCTTGAATAAAATCAAATATTTCCAGACTTAATGTGTCTTCATCTGGACAAATTCCGCTTATATTATATATGAAGTTAAAAATACCATTTCCTAAAATACTAATGTCAACAAGGCCAGAAGAAGAATTAATAGAAGGTCCACTCCACACTCCTCCAGACTGTAAAGAATTTAATGTAATAGTATCTAAATTATCACAAACAACGCCTGGATTTAAAATAGTAGCATCGTTATTTGGAATAATTTGAATTTGATAATTCCCAGTATCACTGCAATTGTTGCTATTTAATGTAATATAATAGTAAGAATAAGAACTTGGAGGTAAATTATTGGTAATTAATCCAGAAAGTGAATCAACACTTTGTCCAATCCAGAAACCTCCAGTATTTAAGACATTAGGGGACAATATTGAAGAGTTTTCACAGTAATTTGTATCATTGGTTAAAACTGTAGCATCTATTGGTGAATCAACAAAAAGAGTAATACTGTCCATGCTATTACAAATACTATCATGATTTAAATATACTATAGAAGAATCGTTAATCAATAAAGGATTAAAGGTTCCTAGAGAAACATCTTCTATACCTGTACCAGTCCAAGATAATTCGATGTAAATACTGCTATTTAAAGAGTTTAAATTTACTATTCCTTGATTGGAACAAAGAATTCCTGGATCTAGAATAGAAACATCAGGTATTAAATGACCAATTATATTTGTAATAGATGTGTCAAAACAAGTATTATTACTATTTGCAGCAATATATTGTAATGGATTAGAACCAACTAAGGTGGTATAAATTATAGGAGAAATTGTATTGTAAATTTGAGAACCATAAGTCCATTGATGGGTATTAGAAAATACCGAGTTATTGGTGATTGAAATAGAATCACCAATACATAAATTGGTGTCAGAAACTTGATAATTCAAAATTGGAGAGACATCTACAATAATTAAATCAGAAGAGGTGAATGCTACTTGACAACCAGCAGAATCTTCTCCAACCAAAGTTATTTGATAAGAACCTGGATTAGAATAGGTATGAATAGGATTTTGTAGACTTGATGTCGCACCATCTCCAAAATTGTATAAATAATTTGATGTATTTGAAGAAATATCAGTAATTGAAATTGTTAAGGAGTCACATCCAAATAACAGGTCAATATCAAAATTTAAAATTGGTCCAGGAATATAAACTAAGTTATTTATAACTAACGTATCTGCACATCCAAAATTATCTGAAGAAATTAACGAAACATCATAATATCCTCCAATGGTATAGCTATGAGCAGGATTTTCAATAGTAGAATTCAAATTATCTCCAAAATCCCAATTATAATTGGATGCTCCTGAACTTAAGTTGGTAAATGAAGTTACTACTGGAGGACAATTTCCGTTACTTATATGAGAAAAATCTGCAATTACTTGCTTTACTTCAATGTAGCTGTACAAAATAGTAGTATCAATACAACCTTGGCCATCGGATGCGATTAATTTTACATCATAAAACCCAGGAGATTGATAAATATGGGAAGGTATAGAATCATAAGATATATTTCCATCTCCAAAATCCCATTGAAAAGAATTCACAATTTCACTAACAGGCGTAAAAGTGATATTCGTACCAGCACATAAAATAGTGTCACTAGCTATAAATTTTGCATTAAAATCGTTAACAATGGCTTTTTTTATTGAATCTAAACATCCATTTATGTCGGTTATATTTAATTGAACACTATCAAAAGGGAAATTAATAAATTGTTGGGTAGGGTTTTGAGAATTAGTTGAAAATCCATTATTAAAATTCCAATCCCAAGAAACAGGATTAATGGAGGAATCTTGAAAAACTACATTTATTGGAACACAATTGTTTAAAAGTGTGTAATTAAATTCAGCTTTTGCTTCATTTACCAAAATTGTATCAGAGCTAAAACTACTAGTACATCCTCTATCAGAAACATTTAATGAAATCTGTTGGTTTCCAGAATTGTTCAATACTATCCATGCTGAATCTGAACTGCTGGATGTAGCACCTCCAGTCCAATTATAATTTGTATATGTACTATTATTTGCCTGAAAATAAATACTATCTGTCTTGCAAATGGGATTTGGAATTGTTGGTGTAAAGGTGGCGTCTGGTTCTAATATTAGAATTGAATCTAATTTAACTTCTCTAACACATCCCATATTATCTAATAAAAGAGTAGGAGTAAACCAACCCGATTGCTGGTAAACATGAAAAATACTGGTATCTGGCCCCAAAAAGGACCCATCCTTCATATCCCAAGTATGGACAGGATCGTCTTTAACAGAACATTCAATTTTAATGAATCCTCCAAAACAAGCAAATGAATCTTGCTCAATTAATGCTAAAGGATGGTATAAAAATATATTTTGTTGAGATTCAGATTCACATCCATTTTGATCTGTTATTTTCAAATTCAATAAACTAATAGAATCATTTAATTGAAGAGTCAAACTATCAGAAAAGTTATTGGATATTATAGTAGAATCAAGACTCCATTCCCATGAAGTTGCAGCGGATGAATTATTGCTAAAAGTGTAGGTGTTGTAATTACAAAATTCATTTTTATTTAATATAAAACTTGGGTCTAAATCGTTTTGATCTATGAAATTATTAATAAATAAAGTATCTGTACTTCCATCTTGGTAATGAGCAACATGTAAAATATTGAAAACTCCAGAAGTTGAATAGTAATGGGATGGATTTTTTTCAGTAGAACTTTGACCATCACCAAATTCCCATTCCCATGTCGAAGCAATTGTAAATGGAGAATTCATATTCACATTTCTAAAACCACAGGTTTGGTTAATTGGATTCTGTATTGGCATTTGACAAATTACAGGATTTGGATAATTGCAATCAAATACTGCACTGTAATACTCAAAATTACTACAGCCAATATCAGATATTGATTCATAAGTTATAACATAAGATTGAGATGGTAAATAATTGTGAGTAACATTAGGAGTGTTATAAATTGTACCATCACCCATATTCCATTGGTGTTGTATTGCCCCAACAGTATTATTAGTAATATTAATACTTCCATCATTACAATTTGAATTTACAGTAGCATCAACATTTAAATCGTCAATTTGTAAAAATGCAAAATTATTCAGATCGTATTTACAACCATTTGGTGCATCTGTAAATAATGAAATATTATAAGTCCCAGATTGAGTATATGTATGAGAAACATTGGAACCAGTATCTAAATCACCGTCCCCAAAATCCCAGTTCCAAAAATTAACACCTATATTGTAAACATCTGTATTAAAAACATAAGGAGAACATGCAATAATTGTATCGATTGTGAATATATCTACATCTTCTTTTTTAACAATTATATAGTCATCTTTGACTAAGGTATCTATACAACTATTGGTGTCGTTTGCATAAAAAGTTACCGAATAATTCCCTTCAAAATCGTATGTATGATCAGGGTTTTCATCTGTTGAATAGGTACTATCCCCAAAATCCCAGTAGAATGTATCTGCATTGGAAGTACTTAAAAAATTCACTTCTAAGGAGGCGCAACCTTCATTTACTGATGCTATAAAATCAATATCAGATAAACCAGATAAAACAGTATCCATATTAATATTATTTTGGCAATTATTACTATCAATTATTGTAAGTGTTGGGTTAAATGTTCCATTATCATTGTATGTGTGAGATACACTGTTTGAATTAGCGCCAAAAGATCCATCACCAAAATCAATATAAAAACTGTTAGAAACAGATGTATTAACATCGAATTGAACATCCAAAGGTGGGCATCCAGAAAAATTAGACATATTGAAGGTCCCTATTGGAGCATTACTTAAACTGATAGAGTTTGGGAATAGTACGTCTTGTATACATCCATTATTACTTTCAACAGTAGCAATAGGGTAGTAAAAACCATTACTTATATATTGATTATTAGAAGATGCATTTCCAGATATTATATTTCCATCATCAAAATTCCAAGTTACATTTTGAATATTATTAGAAGGTGAAATAGTGAAATTAACGTCTAAAGGAGGACATCCAGAAAGAATATTTGAGCTAAAGGAGTAATCTTCCTTTGGGATGATATTTATAGTATTTAAATTAATAGAGTCTACACATCCATTTATGGTTGTAGCAATAACTCTGGGAGTAAATAATCCTGTCGAATTATAGGAATACTGAATATTAGAATTTGAAGATGAAGAATCTATGCCATCTCCAAAAAACCATTCCCAATTTGAAACAACAGAATTAGATGAACTACCAGAAAAAGTGAAATTATAAGAACTATCACAAGTAAAATTTGAATCCGTAACAGCATTTAATATTGGTGTAGGATTAATTACTAATGGGCCAATTGTACTATCATCAGAACAACCAAAACTATTATACACTACTAAGGTAACTGGATAATTTCCCGAAATTGGATAACTGTAAGTTGAATTAATTGAATTTGTTGTATCTCCATTACCAAAATCCCAAATACTGGATGTGTAACCTACACTTGTATTTGTAAAGTCAATCAAATTATCATTTTCGCAATTACTTAAAATATTGTAGCTAAAACTTGCAGAAGGTTTTTCTAAAACTTGAATATAGTCAATTGAAATAATTGAATCAGAACCAGTAGCTCCGTTGGCAACTAATTTAATTGTGTAAAATCCAGGATTTATAAAAATAGCAGAAGGGTTATTTAAAATGGATGTAGATCCATTATTAAAGTCCCAAAAAAAAGAGATGCTATTTGTAGAAGTGTTGGTAAAATTAACTACCATAGGGGAGCAACCAACTGTGATATCTGCATTGAAGGAAGCATTAACTTGAGAAAAAAAGCTATTGTTTTTAAAAAAAAATAAAATTAAAATTATTAGCCTATATTTCATTATAGCACTGAGTATTATTGCAGTGCTAAAATTAAAACATTCATTTTAATAAATACCGTAACTTTTTATTTTTTTGTTAATTATTCTACTGTACTTATCGTTTTTATCATACCATAATTTTTGATCGTAATCATAATTTAAATACGCTACAGGAAGATCGAAAATACCTACGTCTTTTTCCTGAACGTTCCATTTATCTTTTTCAACCAAATTCATTGTTAAATCAAAATAAGGAATTCTTTTAATATCATTGGGAACACTAGTATTGAACGCAATTCTTTTAATATAATGTTTGTTATCTAGGCATTCAAACTCAATTAAAATTTTATGGTTCATTTCTAAATGAAGATTGTATTTTCCATTATTAGAAATAATAGTATCAATTACTCCATCGTCATGAACAATTCTAATCCTTACATCATGAACTTTCCCCAAAGTATTAAATGTTTGTCCTTTAATATGAAGTCTGTGATCTTCTGTAGAATAATTTAAAATTTCTTCTTTATTAGACTTTGCATTTTGACTAAAAAGAGCAAAAGGAAATAATATAAAGAATAGAGATTTTGTGGTTTTTTTTAAGTAGGTCAAATCTTAGTTTTTAAAGTTAAATATAAAATAAAATTCATTATGAAAACTCATTTTAACACTTAGTATTTTTCAAGTGCTACAAATAAAACACTTGTTTAAAAAAATAACTGTTAATTAAGATATAAATACTTTAAAAATTCTAAATTAGAACAATAATGAAAGAAAAACAGCCTAGTTTAATAATAGCACTTATTCCCATAATTTTATTAATTACGCTTCTTTCAATTAATGTTTCGTTGTTTGGAGACAATACAATTTCAGGTTCTAATCAATTAACCCTTCTTATCTCTGCTGCTTGTGCAGCTTTATTGGGGTTGTCTTATAATATAAAATACAAAGAAATGTTAAAGGGTGCTGTAGATAGCATATCCTCTGCTATGGGTGCATTAATAATATTATTACTTATTGGTTCTCTAGCTGGAACTTGGATGATGAGTGGAATTGTTCCTTCAATGATTTACTTTGGACTTAAACTATTAAGTCCTTCTATTTTTTTAGTTGCTGCCTGTATTATATGTTCTATTGTTTCATTGGCTACTGGAAGCAGTTGGTCAACCATTGCAACAATTGGTATTGCAATGTTAGGAATTGGAAATGCTCTTGGAATTCCTGAAGGTTTAACAGGTGGTGCTATTATATCTGGATCCTATTTTGGAGATAAAATGTCACCATTATCAGACACAACAAATTTAGCTCCTGCAATGGCTGGTACAGATTTAATAAGCCATATTAAATATATGATGCTAACTACCATACCTTCCATTACAATAACTTTGATTATATTTTTAATTATTGGTTTAAATTTAGAAACACAAGTTGGACAACTTAATCAAGTAGATTCACTTCAAAAGGCTCTATTTTCAAGTTTTAATATTAGTTTATGGACTTTTATTGTCCCGGCAGCTGTCCTATTTATGATAATAAAAAAGGTTCCAGCTATACCTGCACTACTTTTTGGCTCTATAGCTGGTGGTATTTATGGTGCTATTTTTCAACCTGATATCATCCATGAAATTTCAGGAAATACGTCGATTTCAGCTTTTCAATACATAAAAAATTCTTATATAGCAATTATTAATTCTATGACTATTGATGTAAAGATTCAAACCAGTAACATCGCAGTTAATGATTTAATTTCCACTTCTGGGATGTCTGGCATGCTTAATACTATATGGCTAATTATTTGTGCCATGAGCTTTGGAGGAATAATGGAAAAAACAGGTTTTTTAAATAAAATAACTAGTTCATTATTAGAATTTGTGAGTTCACAAAAATCTCTATTTCTTACTACATCCGGAACATGTTTGTTTTTAAATATTACAGCTTCTGATCAGTATTTAGCCATCGTAGTTCCGGGAAGAATGTTTGCTAGTTCCTTTAAAAAGTATGGATTACATCCTAAAAATTTAAGTAGAACACTTGAAGATACTGCTACAGTAACTTCGCCACTGATACCTTGGAATACTTGTGGAGCTACTCATGCTGGTGTTTTGGGAATATCTACATTTATTTACTTACCTTATTGTTTTTTCAATTTAATTAGCCCTATTATGACGCTTATTTTTGCTTATGGAAATATTAAAATAGCTAAGTTAAGTACTAATAAATTTGCTAATTAACCTGTGAAAATGGTGAACTCCCTTTTCCATTTTTGGTGAAAATCTTCCGCTTTTATAATATCTAGAATTAACTCCTTTTTGTACATTTTCAACAATTTCTTCATCTTCTTTTTCTACCTTATCTAAAATTGAACCAGCTCCAGAATTTCTTTTACTTTCATCCCAAACATAGGTTCGAAACTCTACTTTAGTTAGATTAGGTTTTAAAGGTTTTACTATGTTAATTGAAAGTCCCCAAGGGTAAAAATTAAACATCATATTTGGAAAAATCCAGAAATAATAAGCTGCTATATTTTTTCCAAAATCTACTGAGTTTTCTGGAAGATTGAAACATGTTTGTTTAGAATCAATTTCTGCTAACTGAAGATTTGAGTAAGAGAAAATTTCAGTTTGATAATCTTCATAATTGATGACCTTGTTTAATTCTTTGTGAACGAAGGGAATGTGAAAACCTTCTAAATAATTGTCACAATATAATGCCCAATTAGCATTCACAAAATAGTCTTTAGAATTTGCAGAATCAAATTGGAATTTTTCAATTGGCATCCAACCAATTCTTTTTTCCATATCTTGGATTAAAGAACTAAAGTTAATCTTTGGATTAAGGGAGCAAAATAAAAACTGTCTCCATCTATTTACTGGAATTTCAGATAAGTTGTCTTGTTTTAAGGGGAAGTTTTTTACTTCCTTAAATTCAGGCATAAATATTAATTCTCCATTACAATTAAATTTTCTACCATGGTATTTACAAGTAATTTCTTTAGCCTTACAAGGCTTGTCTATTAAAATATTTCCTCTGTGAGTACACACGTTTGAATAACATTTAAAACTTTGATTGTTATTGTTAACTATGAGTAGTGGTTCAGAAATAAATTCATCTAAAAAGACAAAAGGTTTTTTAAAGTTAGCTTTTGACAAATTTGAATTATCACCAACAAGTTGCCAAGATTTAGCAAAAATATTTTCTTTTGAATTTTCAAACTCTGCATGAGAGTTATAAAAATATCCGCTTAATGTATTGGCATATTTTATGTTTTCATCTATTAGATTCATTTTAAACAAAATTAAATTGATTTTAATTTAATGATAATTTATGTAAACTAAAATTTAAATTTTTAACTAGTTTAATAAGTTGTCAAATAATTCTTTTATTATTAATTAAAAAACTCATAAATTTAGAATCAAAATTTATTTAACATAAACCTTTATATTTTATGAAAAAACTTATACTAATTTTAAATATTATTCTAATTAACTACTGCGTTTCTGCACAGTATTTAGACAAAGATTTTAACGATTTAAGCTTAAATTCTGGCGGTTGGACTACCCAAATTATTATTGATACTACCAATTGGTTTGTAGATTCTTTTGGAGGAGATGATTTTGTTAAAGTAACAAACTACAGTAATAGTCAAAATGTACCATCAAATACATGGCTTATTTCTCCAGCAGTTGATTTATCGTCTGCAAGTCAACCAATGTTAAGTTTTGAAACTATTATGAAATGGCCTGGTGCAGCTTTAGTACTACATATCTCTACAGATTACGATGGAAATAGTAATCCTACTCAGCAAGGTACATGGACAGACATTACTGCTTTAGCTACTTGGGATGTAGATAATACTACTTGGGGAAGTTGGACTCCATCTGGTGATGTAGATTTAAGTAATTATATTTCAAGTACAACTTATATAGCCTATGAATATTTAGGTTCTGCAAACTCAGGAAGCACATGGGAAATTGATAACATAAAAATTACGGAAGGTTCTGCACCACCACCACCACCACCAGGGATTGACACTTTATCAATTTATGAAATACAATTTAATAACAATTCTAACGGAGCATCCAATTACGAAGGATCTCAAGTCTACACTGGTGGAATTGTAACTGCTGTTAGAGACGATAGTTCATTTTACTTAACTAGCGGTTCTGGAGCTTGGAGCGGTATATATGTTTATTCTAACGATTATTTACTTTCTGAAGGAGATTCTGTTGTTTTAGAATCTGAAGTGGATGAGTATTATGAGCTAACAGAACTTAAAAATGTAACTAACTTGACAGTTATAAGTTCAGGAAATATTTTTTCTCCAAGTTACTGCAACACTGCAGCTGCGGATTCAGAAGAGTTTGAAGGTTGTTTCGTAGAAGTTTCTAATGCAATATGCAACAATGATAATGCAGGCTTTGGTGAATGGATAGTTAATGACGGATCTGGAGATTTAATAATTGATGATTTATTTTTTGCATTCACTCCAATATTGAACCAAAGCTATAGTGTTAGAGGTGTAGTAACTTTTAGTTATGGAGCCTTTAAATTACTTCCAAGAAATGGATCTGATGTAGCCGGTTTTATTTCAATTAATGAAACTACTGAAAATTTCTTTTACATGTATCCTAATCCAGTAAATCAAAGTAATTTGAATATTACTCTTCAAAATAATAGTGATATAAGATTATTTAATTTTTCAGGTCAATTAATTAAAACATACCACCTGAAATCTGGGAATAATAACTTGAATTTAGACTTCTTAAAGAAAGGATTATATATTATAAAATGTAATTCAAAGACTTACACTATAGCTAAAACTTAACATTGCACAAATCATTTGTATTTATTTTGTTCTTGTGTTTAGGAAGCTTCACAATAGCCCAAGATGCTTCTTTAACAGGTTTTATTGTTGATTCTGAAGATGACGAACCTTTAATAGGTGCTTCTGTTAATGTAATAAGTCAGAATATCGGAGGTGTTACAGATATAAGTGGAAAATTCAAAATCATTAATTTATCGGAAGGTGAATATTCTCTTACAATTAGCTATGTTGGGTATATTGACAAAGAACTTAAGATTAATATTAAAAGAGGAATTAATAATATCAATACCATTAGATTAAAGACCTCCAATCTTGACTTAAAGGAACTAGAAGTTATAGCAGATATAGTTAAAGAAAGAGTAACTCCAGTTGCAGCAACTACCATTTCTGCCAAATTCATTGAAGAAAACTTAGGAAATCAGGAATTCCCTGAAATACTTAGAAATACACCATCTGTATATGTAACCAAAGAGGGTGGAGGATTTGGTGACTCAAGAATTAATGTCCGTGGGTTTGAACAAAATAATATTGCCGTAATGGTAAATGGAGTTCCAGTTAATGATATGGAGTCAGGTTGGGTTTATTGGTCTAATTGGTCTGGATTGGCAGATGTTACCAATAAAATGCAAATTCAAAGAGGTTTGGGTGCGTCTAAACTTGCAATTCCTGCAGTGGGAGGAACTATTAATATACTTACCAATGCTGCTGAATTTAAAAAAGGTGGTAATGTTAGTTCTTCCATTGGAAATGATGGCTATACAAAATATGTAGCTTCTTTATCCTCAGGACTTAGTGAAAAAGGATTTGCTGCTACGATGCAACTCACTTATAATAAAGGAAATGGATATATTCAAGGAACTGACTTTAAAGCTTATTCTTATTTTCTTTCCTCTACTTATAATATAAATAAGAAACATAGAGTTTCTGCAACAATAATTGGAGCACCACAAGTACATAATAGAAGAACTATTCATAATTTTTACGATTCTGTGAGTTTAGCAACCTTTAGATGTCCTGAAAATGACTCATTAGACGACTTATCTAAAGGGATAAAATTCAATCCAGGTTGGGGGATGTTAAACGGAGAAGTTTTTTCTTGGAGAAAGAACTTTTACCATAAACCCAAAGCTTTTATAAACCATTACTGGAATTTTTCAGAGTATACAAAATTAAAGACTGCTGCATATTTTTCTTTAGGCAATGGAGGTGGAACATCTGCTAGAGGAAGGGGATTACAAAATGATAATATTGAAGGATTTAGTGGATACGATTCATTTCAAGGTTTTGGAGTTGGCATTCATGACTCTTCAGGACAAGTAATGTTTGATAGTATTATTGCTTATAACCAGGGAGAATATGTAGCTGCTTTGGGTGGTTATAATGAACAAGCAGATACTGTAAGAGATTATCCTGGTGGAAATTCTTTATTGGGAGAT
>CALKFX010000024.1 GCA_938084875.1 uncultured Flavobacteriales bacterium
ACCTTTACTATTGGTATGTGAATACGCCATATTATTAAATTTTAATTGTTTACATTTCTAATATAATAAAAACATAGTTATTAATCCCTGAAAAACGTGGATTTATCACATTTTTTATTCTAAACGGTATAAAATAATGAGTTTGTAACGGTTTTTAGCAGTCTTTAAAACGATTTTCAGATGAAAAAAGTAATATTTTTTCTAAAGTTTTATTTTAAGATTAAGTCCGTAACTATTACAGAAATTAAGTTCTTTTTTTAATATTTCGATATGAACAATTTCTTGCAAACAATAAACACATTAGGAAATTAAATTTTTGTTAAAAATGATGATTATAATTATTTTTTGAACTTGGGAGGTGTATCAATTAAAAAAACATAAAACAAACAGAAGGTATATTTTCAACTTAGATGAATTTATAAATATTAACTATATCTTGCATAAAATTTCAACAAATAATTTAACAAATATGACTTCTACAAACGCTAATATTATAAATTCTGTCACTTTAATTGTTATTGGTTTATGGGGTTACTTTGAGGTTTCTGCACCAACCGCATTTATACCAGTAGGCTTTGGAGTTGCTTTAATTCTATGTTCTGCTGGAGTTAAAAAACAAAACAAGGTAATAGCACATATAGCTGTTCTTTTAACTTTTATTATTTTAATTGCCTTAGTTGGGATGAGACTTCCAAAGTCAATAGATCAAGGGGGGGTAGGTCTATTAAGAGTTTTCTTAATGATTGGAACTTCTACTTTTTCAATGATTTATTTTATAAAAAGTTTTATAGCCGCAAGAAAAGCTAGGGAAAATAGCTAATTTTAAAACAACCTAACCCATCCTTGGAAAAAGCAGTTCTTGTAGGAATTAATTACTCTTCTCAAACCAATGCCCAAACTAAAGAGTTTTTGGACGAATTGGCATTTCTGGCTCTTACATCAGGGGCCACAATGGTCAAAAAATTTACCCAATCTTTGAATGTTTCCCATTCAACAACTTTTGTTGGTAAAGGAAAACTTATTGAAATAGAACATTTTGTAAAAGAAAATGAAATTGATTTGGTAATATTTGACGATGATTTAACTCCCTCACAACTAAGAAATATCGAAAAGCAATTGTGCTGTAAAATTTTAGACAGAAGTAATTTAATACTAGATATTTTTGCTAGTAGAGCTAGAACTGCTCACGCAAAAACTCAAGTAGAATTAGCTCAGTATCAGTACCTTTTGCCTCGTTTAACTCGGATGTGGACCCATCTTGAAAGGCAAAAAGGAGGAATAGGAATGAGAGGCCCTGGAGAGACACAGATTGAGTCAGACAGAAGAGTAATTAATCAAAAAATAAGTAATTTAAAACAAAAGCTTGCTAAGATTGATAAGCAAAAATTTGCGCAAAGAAATAATCGTGGCAATATGGTTAAAGTTGCCCTTGTTGGTTATACCAATGTTGGCAAATCTACATTAATGAATATTATAAGTAAATCAAAGGTGTTTGCAGAAAACAAACTATTTGCAACATTAGATACTACGGTGAGGAAAGTAGTAGTTGATCAAGTTCCATTTTTACTCAGCGATACCGTTGGATTTATAAGGAAATTACCGCATCAACTTATAGAATCTTTTAAATCGACATTAGACGAAGTTAGAGATGCTGATATTTTAGTTCATGTAGTTGATTTGTCCCATTCCGTTTACCAAGATCAAATGAATTCAGTAAATGAAACTTTGAGTGAGATAATGATAGACCCTAAGCAAACAATATTGTGTTTTAATAAGATTGATAGGATTCCAAAAGATGAATTAAATTCTTTAAAAGAGTTTTGGGAGAACAAAGAATTAAATGTTGTATTTATTTCTGCAACTGAAAAATCAGAAATTCAAAATTTAAAAAAAGAACTTTTTAATAAAGTAAAGGACATTCATTATACTAGATTCCCCTACAATAAGACCCCAGTGTATTATTAAGAAATAATTTTTGTTATATTCAAATTAGAATGGGAAAGAAATTAGTTATAGGTTCATCTGGCCAAATTGGGGTTGAATTAATTGAACAATTAGCAAAAGATTTTGGCCCCAACCAAGTTATAGCTGCAGATATAAAATCAGTTTCAGAAGGAAAAACTCTAGGTGTTGAATATATTACACTTGATGTTTTAGATAAAGAGAAGTTGTTTGAAATAATAAAACAACATAATATTTCAGAAGTTTATTTATTGGCAGCAATGTTGTCTGCAATTGCAGAAAAAAATATTCAATTAGCATGGGATTTAAACATGAAGGGCCTATTCAATATTTTAGATTTAGCAAAAGAGAAACATATTAAAAAGATTTTTTGGCCTAGTTCTATAGCTGTTTTTGGACCAACAAGTCCCAAATTAAATACTCCTCAGTCAACTTTATTAGAACCCTCTACAGTTTATGGCATTAGTAAAATGTCTGGAGAAAGATGGTGTGAATATTATTTTTTAAAATATGGAGTAGATGTAAGAAGTTTAAGATATCCTGGAATAATAAGCTATAAATCTCCACCTGGAGGAGGCACTACAGATTATGCAATTGAAATTTTTTATGCGGCAATTAATCATGGTTTTTATGATTCTTTTATTGCTAAAGAAGTCTCACTGCCAATGGTATATATGCAAGACGCCATAAGAGCAACTATGGAAATCATGCAAGTTGAAAGAAAAAAACTGACTATAAACTCTAGTTATAATTTGGCTGCAATAAGTTTTAATCCGGAAGAAATAGCCAATGAAATAAAATTGTTATTTCCAGAATTTCAAATAAAATATAGTCCTGATTTTAGGAACAATATTGCATTGTCTTGGCCTTCTATTATAGATGATAGTTTTGCTAGAAACGATTGGGGTTGGAAACACAATTTTGATTTAAAAAAAACCACATTAGAAATGGTAAATGGAATTAAAAATTAAGTTTTTAATTGAATTTTTTCTGAACTTTATCAAACAACTCTTTGACGCTGTTAAATGCTTCTTTTTTAGTTGCTCTGCTATAATTCCATCTTGCATTTAGTTTTACAATAAGTATCCAATATCGAAAGTTAAGCATTGCAATTATTGGGGCTGATAATAAAAAGACAAGTCCAATAGACCAGTCTTTAAAAATTGTTAATGCAAAAGCTATTAACAGCCAATAAATTGTAAATAGGATAACGCCAATAGCTAGTTTTAATGACGAATGAAAATGTTTGTCTTTGATTTTATTTTCCACGAACCAGACAGGTATTTTATACGGAATATAATTAGTGGTAAGACCAATTAAGTGAAATGGAAGCAAAACAAGCATAATTATACTTAAAATATTTAGCTTCATATAAGAATAAGGGTTCTCATTTAATAAATAAGGTCTGATTTTATTTCTAACCATAAAAGCCTTTATACTTTTTATATCTGCTATTAATTTTTTATATTCTTTAGGGTTATCAGCTTTTAAATGTTGAGTGATATTTAATTTTTCTTTTCTTAAATCAAATTTTCTTTTAAG
>CALKFX010000025.1 GCA_938084875.1 uncultured Flavobacteriales bacterium
TCTTGCTATGCTTTTTGTAGGTGGAATGGTCCCTGTTGTTTTTTCAGCCTTAGCGATGAATGCTGTTGGAAAAGCTGCAATGGAAATGGTTAATGAGGTTGTTCGTCAGTTTAAAGAAATTCCAGGAATTATGGAAGGAACTGGCAAACCAGAATACGATAAATGTGTAGATATTTCCACAAAGGCATCTTTGAAAGAAATGATGCTTCCTGGACTATTAACTATTGGATTTCCAATTTTAATAGTACTCGTAGGAAAGTTGGCTTATCCATCCAACAATTTATTAGTAGCTGAAATGCTAGGTGGCTACATGGCAGGAGTGACAGTTAGTGGAGTTCTTTGGGCTATTTTTCAAAACAATGCTGGTGGTGCTTGGGACAATGCAAAAAAATCTTTTGAAGCAGGTGTTGAAATTAATGGTGAAATGACCTATAAAGGTTCTGAAGCCCATAAGGCTGCAGTTACTGGAGATACTGTTGGAGATCCTTTTAAAGATACTTCTGGACCATCAATGAATATTTTAATCAAATTAACTTGTTTAATAGGATTAGTAATTGCCCCAATTTTGGGCGGTAGTCACCAGAACAATGATCAAACTGATAAAACAGCTATTGAAAATAAAAATCAAAAAGATTGTAAAATGAAGTGCTGTGCAAAAAATGATAGAGAGGTATCGGTACTTGTTGATGTGAATAAAAAGGAAACTGATTCCTCAAGTGTTAGCATAGTTAGTATTATATCTCTTAGTGGACAAGACACAGTTGCCAATAATGAAATTACTATAATTGGAATTGATTTGAACTTAGATTCTATAATAGAAGCAGAAAAAACAAATGCAATGAATATTGTATCTTCAAGTTCTAAAATTGTTAAAGAATGTAAAAAACCTTGTTGTAAAGGCTGTAAGGCAACTGACACCCTTGGCTTAGCTGTTTCGTGTCTTGCTGATCATTCTTGTTGTAACCCAAACTTTAATTAAATTCAATAGAATTTTAAATATTATGATAATCTAATCACAGATTTCATTTAATTTTAATCCGGTTTTTACCGGATTTTTCATTTATGAATATAGCTATTGACATAGGAAACTCGAGGATTAAAGTTGCTCAATTTAAAAACCAACAACTTTTAAATGTTTTTTTCTACAGTAAAGACAACATTATAAATGAATTGGAAAAGCTCACCTTTAAAAATGGAATAATTTCAAATGTTGGAAATAATAAGTTGGAGCAAAAATTATTGACAACTTTCCCAAACTTAGTTCTTATGTCACACGAATTAAATTTCCCAATTATTATAAAATATAAATCTGCAATTTCTTTAGGTCATGACAGAATTGCAAATGTAGTTGGGGCTTACAATACTTTTCCAAATAGAAATAACCTTGTGATTGATGTTGGCACTTGTATTACCTACGATTTTATAAATAAATCTAATGTGTACTTAGGAGGAGGTATTTCACCAGGATTTAATTTAAGGATGAAGGCTCTAAGTAGTTTTACAGAAAACTTGCCAAGGGTAAATTTTAAAATCAAAACCACACCGTTAATTGGGACAAACACCGAGGAATCTATGGAGAGCGGAGTAATTAATGGAACTATTAATGAAATCATTCAAAATATTTCTGATTATGAACAATTACACCCTGAAATCAACGTTATATTGACAGGTGGAGATACTACTTTTATAAAATCAATTGCATCAACAAAAAAAAACAGCATCTTTGCAGATGAAAATTTAACATTAAAAGGCTTAAATACCGTTTTAATATATAATGCTTAAAAAGTTTTTTCTATATATATTTTTCCTTACTACTCTTGCTTGTATTAAGGGACAAGTTTTAAATACTTCTCCTTTTTCTAGGTACGGAATAGGCGAAATTAATACCATTCAATCTGCACATTATTTTGGGTTTGGAAATATTACTTCTCCAAGTTCAGAGCCACAATATATTAATATTAATAATCCAGCTTCTTACGCTTCTTTCTTAAAGTATAATCCCATATATAATGTTTCTCTTGCAGGAAAATCTGCTTTATATAATTCTAATTATAACAATAAGCAAACTACGTCTTCAGGAAACAATTTTGGGCTAAATAATTTATATATGGGACTTCCAATTACTAAGAATTGGGGTTTGGTTTTTGGAATAACTCCTCTATCTTCTCAAGGATATGAAGTCAGTAGCACAGTTCCTTTGGACACCTCTACCGTATCTTATATTTTTAAAGGAGACGGATCCGTTAATAGATTACTTATTGGAAATGGTTTTAACATTCTTAACAAAGGGGACACAACAAGAATATCTTTAGGACTTAATTGTTCTTACTTATTTGGAAACCTAGACAGAACAAGTACTGTTGTTTATAACAATTCCAATGATTACAACTCTAGAATCCAATATCGATCTTCATTAAGTGGTTGGGGATTTGATGTTGGTCTTCAAATTTTCAAAAGATTCAAAACAGCATCTAATAACAAACTTTTTTTTAATCTAGGTGTCAACTATTCTTTGAGTTCTGATATCACCACGGACAATGATTTCTTTGCATATACATTTAAATATAATTTTAGTGTACAAGAATTTCCAAAAGATACTTTAGCTATGGAAAATGAAAATTCTAATATGGTTCTCCCCGAAAAATTAGAATTTGGGTTGTCGATTGGCAAAGTATACAAAAACAAAAGAAGGTGGGATTTTGGCGCTCAATATAGCTCTATAGATTGGACAAAATTTCAGGATAACTCTAAATATTCTTCCCAGAGTGATTACCCGATGGGTGCTTATTCGAGAATTTCTTTGGGTTATAGATTGTCTCCTAACTTAGATTGGTCCAATACTAATAAATCACTTTTGAGTAAGTCTACGTTTTCCATTGGAATACACCAAACACAGTCTAAAATAATTGTGGATGAGAATTCATTAATACAAAATGGCATAAATTTTGGAGTATCCATACCATTGCTAAGTTCGAGATCGCTTTCAAGAGTAAATTTTGGAGTTGAGTTCGGAAAACTTGGCGATTTAACAATTAATAAAATTGAAGAGAATTATATAAAGTTTTCATTAGGGTTTTCACTTGGCCCTGACACAAGATATGATCGTTGGTTTAGAAAAAGAAAGTATGATTAATAAAAAAAACATGAATAAATTATTTACATCCATAGTTTACCTATTGTTATTTACAACAATTTCTTCACAGGACTGTTTTCAAGCAAGCAAAGCTAACTGGGGAGAAGACAGTTTAGAATGCAGAAAAAATGTTTCTTTATATTCAGAATTCATGAAGCAGAAAGTTTATCCAGATGCAGCTAAGTTTTGGAATAAAACACAAACTTTTTGCCCTCAATATAAACCCAATTTATATAAAAACGGAATTTATATTTATAAGCAGATGGCTAAGGAGAAAAAAAAGACAAAATCTCCCGAACTAAAGTTGTATGTTGACACCATATATTCTATTTATGATGCTTGGGTGACAAACTTTGGAAATTGTAACGAAATCAAAGCTGATCTTGCTGCAGATATTATGGCATTTGATGCTTCTAAGGGGTTTCCAAAAGCTTATGCTTTATATAAAGAAGTTTTCGAAAAATCACCACAGTTCACATCTTACAACGACATTAAGTATTTTGTTTATGCAAACAAATATATGCTCAAAACAAAAAAAATAGAGTGCGATCAGTTTTTAGAAAATTATGAAACTCTCTCTTCAATTTGTGATGTAAATATTTCCAAAGGTAATAAGGCAGATAAATACAACAATGTTCAAGCCTTTTTGGACAAAGAAATTAGCCCATGTGCTAGTTGTGATAAACTGGAAGAGATATATTCTTCAAAATACAATGCAGATCCCGAAAATATGGATTTAACTAAGAAGATTTTTGAAAGATTAAGTAACAACAAGTGTACAGAATCCAATTTGTATATCACCTTACTAGATAAAGTTTTAAACGATCCTGATAATCCACCTACTGCGAAAGATTTATTCAACGCAGCAGTAGCAGATTATAATAGAAAAGAGTTCCTTAAAGCTGAAGAGAGATTTAATCGAGCTATTACTATATGCGACGATGAAATATTAAATCAAAAGATGTATGAAATTTTATACGATATTGCATTTAATAAAAAGCAATACAAAAAAGGATTTTCAATT
>CALKFX010000026.1 GCA_938084875.1 uncultured Flavobacteriales bacterium
AATTAAAATATGTGAAGTCTATAAAAATATTTGTTACCCAATGGTTGGATTACACCCTTGCTATGTTAAAGATTCTTATGAAGATGATTTAGATTATTTAAAACCCTTTATTAAATCCATAAATACAATAGCTATAGGCGAAATTGGAATTGATTTATATTGGGACAAATCAAATTTAGAAATTCAAAAAAGAGCTTTTATTACCCAAATAAATTGGGCCAAAGAATTTAAACTTCCTATTGTTATTCACGCAAGAGACTCTTACAATGAAATATTTGAAGTTTTAGACCAATTAAATGACGAAAATTTAAAAGGGGTTTTTCATTGTTTTTCTAGTTCTTTGAAAGATGCAGATCGAATATTAAATTATGGTGGATTTAAATTAGGAATTGGGGGAGTAGTTACTTTTAAAAATAGTGGTCT
Organism: uncultured Flavobacteriales bacterium; assembly: GCA_938084875.1. Lineage (GTDB taxonomy): Bacteria > Bacteroidota > Bacteroidia > Flavobacteriales_D > Parvicellaceae > MED-G20. The sequence goes on from CALKFX010000026.1 coordinate 424, forward strand.
TGACAAGGTGGTGAAGAATATTGATATTAAAAATATTGTTTTGGAAACAGATTCTCCATATTTAACCCCTACTCCATTTCGAGGGACTAGAAATAAAAGTAGTTACATTCCTATTATTGCAAATAAACTTTCGGATATTTACGAAATTAGCAGTGAAGAAATTGGAAATATCACTTCAAAAAATGCAAAAGAAATTTTTAATATTTAAAACAACTTTTCTATTATTTTTTCCTTTTTGGGCATTTTCAAATAGTCTAAATATATCTGAAAATATTGAAAGCACGGAAATTAGTGTTCTCACATGTGATCCAGGAACAGAAATATATTCGCTTTTTGGACATAGTGCATTAAGAATAAAAAACCCTGAAAATGGCCACGACTTAGTTGTGAATTGGGGCTTATTTGAATTTTCAGAGAGTCAATTTCAATTTGGATATGATTTTGCAAAAGGTCGATTGAAATATTATATGGGTATTCAAATAATGTCAAATTTCATGGCAGAGTATCGCCGTGCAAATCGAGGAATAAGAGAGCAAGTTTTAAACTTAAGTAACCAAGAGAAATATCAAATAATTCAACTTCTTGAAGAGAATTATAAACCCGAAAACAGGAAATATAAGTATGAATTTTTTTATGACAACTGCTCTTCAAGATTGAGAGACATTATTATAAAAGTTTTTGAAAAAAATATAAATTTTTACCAATCTCCCAAATCTAATAAATTCACTTTTAGGGAAACCATTCATCTGTATTTGGAATCTTTCCCTTGGTTAAAGTTGGGAATTGACCTTGTTTTAGGTAAAAAGATTGATGAATTGGTAAGTAATGAAAATCTTATGTTTCTTCCACTCAATGTTGAAGAGATATTTGACCAAAGCTTGGTTCAAAATAATGGATCTATTAAAAACCTTGTTAAGTCAAAAAACACTCTTATTAAGTCTTTTGAAAATAAAGATAAACTTAATAACATTGGATTTTATAGTTGGATTTTACTAGCAATAACTCTTTTGCTAATTGTCTTTAAGTTAGATAAGGCACTTAGGATTTGGAGCTCATTAAACTTATTTATAATTGGATTATTAGGAATTGTTTTAGTTTTCATGTGGATAGGAACTGACCACAATGCAACCAAAATGAATTTTAACTTACTTTGGGCTTCTCCTTTTCACTTTATTTTAATTTACTGTTTAATTAAAGAAAGCTGGAATAATTTCGCTTATTGGTATTTAATATTATCGTTGATTTTGATTTTTACAACTATTTTGTTTTGGTTTACTTTAACCCAAGAATTTAACTCTTTTGTAAAACCTATTATACTCGAACTTGTAATTATTTATTACTATTATTTTAAAAAATGTGGATTTCAAATTAATCTTGGTAAAACAAACGGTTGATTTTAACCATTATGTTTAAATTAGTATTCAAATAATTTATGATGGAAAAATACGATGTTGTTGTTATAGGTTCAGGCCCTGGGGGATATGTCTCTGCAATAAGGTGTGCTCAACTAGGATTAAAAACTGCTATAGTTGAAAAATACAACACACTTGGAGGAACTTGTTTAAATGTTGGCTGTATTCCTTCAAAGGCTCTTTTAGATTCAAGTGAGCATTTTAAAACAGCGCTTCATGATTTTGACAAGCATGGGATTGATATCAATACTCCTAAAGTAAATCTTCCAAAAATGATGACAAGAAAAGAGGAAGTAATAAGCCAAACTTGTGATGGAGTTCAATATCTAATGGAGAAAAATAAAATTAAAGTTTACCACGGGATGGGTTCTTTTGTGGATAAAAATACTATTTCTATAAATGGAGAAAAAAATGATAAAATATATGGGGATAATATTATAATTGCAACTGGTTCAAAACCAAACTTTTTTCCAGGAATGGAGCCTGATAAAAAAAGAATTATCACCTCTACGGAAGCTCTTTCATTAAAAGAAGTTCCCAAACATCTTATTGTAATTGGAGGTGGTGTTATTGGACTTGAACTTGGTTCTGTTTATGGAAGATTAGGTTCTCAAGTTACAGTCGTTGAATTCCAAGACGGGTTACTGCCAACTATGGACAAAACACTTGGAAAAGAACTTATGAAAATTCTAAAAAAAGAAGGATTTAAGTTTTTATTTAACCACGCTGTTCAAAAAGTGAATTCTACCAAAGATGGAGTACAACTAGATGTGAAAAACAAAAAGGGAGAGATTATTTCAGTTGAGGGAGATTATTGTTTAGTTGCAGTTGGAAGAAAAGCATATACTGAAAAATTAGGACTGGAAAATATTGGCTTAGAAACTGATAAGGCTGGAAGAGTAATCACTAACGATCATCTACAAACCTCTGTAAAAAATGTTTATGCAATTGGAGATGTAGTCAAAGGTGCTATGCTTGCACACAAAGCAGAGGAAGAGGGTGTTTTTGTAGCCGAACTTATTGCAAATCAAAAACCACATATTGACTATAATTTAGTGCCAGGCGTAGTTTACACATGGCCTGAAGTTGCAGCAGTAGGAAAAACAGAACAAGAATTAAAAGAATCTAACGTAGACTTTAAAGTTGGTCAATTTCCAATAAGAGCACTTGGAAGAGCTAGAGCTTCTATGGATATTCAAGGTTTAATAAAAATAATTTCTGATGCTACAACAGATGAGGTACTTGGAGTTCACATGATAGCTCCTAGGGCTGCAGACTTAATTATGGAAGCAGTAGTGGCAATGGAATATCGAGCAAGTGCAGAAGACATAGCTCGAATTTGTCATCCTCATCCTACCTACAGCGAAGCAGTAAAAGAAGCCGCATTAGCAGCAACAGAAAGTAGACCATTACACATCTAATATGACAAAAAATAAAATTGGAGTCTTAATTCTTAACTTAGGAACTCCTAACAGTCCTTCGGTTAAAGATGTAAGAGTTTATCTTAGAGAATTCCTAAATGATCCTAGAGTAATTGATATTGGAAGAATTGCACAATTGTTATTGGTTAACTTAATTATAGTTCCCTTTAGAGCTCCAAAATCTGCCAAAGAATATAAAAAGTTATTTAAAATTGGTGGTGGTAAATCACCATTATTAACCTATGGAAAAAATCTCACTAGTAAATTAAAAAAACTTGCCTCTGAAGATTTTGATGTTGAACTTGCCATGAGATATGGTTCACCTAGTATGGAAAATGTATTGGGAAAAATGAGAACCGAAAATTATGACAAAATTTATATTTTCCCTTTATATCCTCAATATGCATCTGCATCTTCTGGATCTACCATAGAAAAAGCATTTAAAATCATTAATAAATGGTGGGTAATTCCTGAAGTTTCTGTAATTGGTCAATTTTACGATAATCCCAACTTTATTAAATGTATTGTAAATCGAGCTAAAGAATTTGATATTCCAAAATACGACCACATAATGTTTTCATATCACGGTATTCCTGAGAGACATGTAGATAAAGTATATTTAGACGGTAAACCTTGTGCAGATCATTCTTGCGAAGATGAAATAAACTCTTTAAATGCAAATTGCTACAAAGCTACCTGTTATGCAACAACTAGATTACTTGTAAAAGCACTTAAATTAAAAGAAGGTTTATATTCTACATGTTTTCAGTCTAGATTAGGAAGAGACCCATGGCTCCAGCCATACACAGACCATACAATTGAAAAACTTGGAAAAGAAGGCAAAAAAAGAGTTTTGGTCTTTTCTCCAGCATTTGTGGCAGATTGTTTGGAAACTACTATAGAAATTGGTGAAGAATATCTTGAGCTTTTTCAAGAACATGGTGGTGAAGAAATTCAACTGGTTCCTTCTCTAAATGATAACGATGATTGGGCAGAAGGTCTTCATAAAATTATTAAGGATAAATTATAGTGAATTTATCTTTTATTAAAATTTAACTTTTGGAGGTTTTTTTCAATAATACACTTTATAAGGGAACCAAAGCGTCCTGGAGCTCAACTATTAAAAATCCAAAATTATTTGATGAATTAGATGATTTCATTAGCAATAATGAAAATGAGTATATAATCTGTTTTTACTCTTATGATTTAAAAAACCATATCGAAAACTTGTCTTCTAACAACAAGGATGATATTAAATTTCCAGATATCCACTGTTTTGTTCCTGATGAGGTCTTCAACAATTATTCATTCGAAAAAGAAAAAAAAATAAATCAAGAAATAGAATTCCAATCTGATATTTCAAAAGAAGAATACTTAAAGAAAATTTTAAAGATTAAAGATCATATTCAGAAAGGTGATTTTTACGAAGCCAACTATTGTTATCAATGGATTTCAAAAGTTGACCATTTAAATTCCAAATTAATTTTTGAAAATTTAATGGATTTGACCAATCCTCCTTATGGGTTTTATGCAGATTTAGAGAAACATCATATTATTTCTGCTAGTCCAGAGCTATTCATTAAGAAAAGAGGAAATAAACTATACTCAAGCCCTATTAAGGGGACTCAAAAAAGAGATTTAGACCCAATAAAAGACCAGCTTTTAAAAGATCAATTAAAAGACAGCTTAAAAGATCAGGCAGAAAATAATATGATTGTTGATCTAGTAAGAAATGATTTAAGTAAAATAGCTCTTAAAAGCACAGTTAAAATGGAAGAGCTAAGAGAGATTTATACTTTTAAAAATATCCATCAAATGATATCTACTATTTCCTGCAATATTTCTGATAATGAAAAGATTTCAAGTATTTTGAAAGCTACTTTTCCGATGGGTTCTATGACCGGAGCTCCAAAGATTAAGGTTATGCAAATGATGGAGGATTATGAAATTTCAAAAAGAGGATTGTATTCTGGTTCTTTCGGAATAATTTACCCCAACAAAGATTTTGACTTTAACGTAATAATTCGAACACTTATCTACAATAAAGCAAATCATTTATTATCTTTTCATGTAGGAGGTGCAATTACTATTGGTAGCGACCCCAACTTAGAATATGAGGAAACCTTAATAAAAGCAGAGGCACTATTTAAAGCATGTCAATAACTGATAATATCAATAAAGAGTTTTTAGCTTTTTTTAAGCAGCATGAAATTAAAACAAATAGCAAGTTTTTAGTTGGTGTTTCTGGTGGAAGTGATTCAATGGCACTATTGGATATTGGGTTAAAAGCTGGCTTAAATATTTCAGTAGCTCATGTTAATTACCAACTAAGAAATGAAGAAAGTGAAAGAGAAAGTATTATTATCAAACAATATTGTTTGGAAAATAAATTGAATTTCTACTACAAAGAAGCAAAAATTAATCTACTCAAAAATATTCAAAAAGAAGCTAGAGAAGTTAGATACCAATTTTTCAATGATTTGGCAGAAGAAAATAATATAGATTATATACTAACTGCTCACCACCAAAATGACAATCATGAAACTTTTCTTTTCAACGCTTTAAAAGGAAATGGGATAGGTAGTTTAAAAGGAATTCCAGATCGAAATGGAATAATTTTAAGACCATTATTACAAATCACCAAGACTCAACTTTTAATGTATGTTAGAGAAAATGAAATTAAGTTTGGAACAGACAGCAGTAATTTAACTTCTAAGTACGATAGAAACTTTATAAGGAACGAAATATTTCAAAGACTTAGAAACAAATTTCCAAAATTTGAACAAGGATTGACGAATTCTATTAATTTCTTAAGAGAAGATTATTTATTACTAAATCAATTAGTAGATGAAATTATTCAACCACTTTTAGAGGAAAAAAAAGACCATACTCTTATTTATTTCAACAACAATGTTCCAAGACAAGCGTGGTACCATTTCTTTAAAAAATTTGGATTTAATTATTCGCAAATTAATATTTGGTTGGAAATCGATTCTCAAACTGGGAAGTATATTGAAAGTTCTACACACCGCATATCGAAAGATAGAAATAATTGGACATTATCAATGAAAACAAATCAGAAAAGAAATGACAAAATATTTTACATTGATAAAAATGAAGCAATTGAAGTCCCTATTAAGCTTACTGGCCATCTTTGCGAAACTCTTTCATTAGAAAAATCCAATAACATGGTCGAGTATTTCAATTATTCTAAGTTAACTTTTCCTTTAAAATTACGAAAATGGAAGAGTGGAGATAAAATTCAACCTCTTGGGATGAAGGGAAATAAAAAAATAAGCGACATTTTGATAGACTCTAAGATTTCTACTTTAGAAAAAGAAAATATTTTTGTTTTAGAATCTAAGAATGACATTATTTGGGTTGTCGGGGTTTTAATAAATGATAAATATAAGGTAAACAATAATTGTAGTCTTTTTTACAAGATTATTTATCAAGAAAATTAAAATTTACAATTATGAATACAACCTTTTATTATAGCTAACGTATGAGAGAAGAATATATAATTCGACTAATTTTTGATTACCAAGAATATCGTTGTAAATTTGCCAAAAATTTTGAATGAATTTTAAAAATTTAAACTTCTTATTTTTTTATTGTTTTACCCTAATTACTAGCGGTACTTTATTTTCTCAAGAGATGGAATTTCCCGAAGATAAAGTCAAGTACACAATAAATATTGTTCAAGAAGAATGTGTAGTTACTATTTCAGCTGACATAGATATTGAAGAAGGTTGGCATATTAACGCAGCAAATCTTCCTTTGGAAAGCTTCTCAATTCCTACTGATTTGTACTTAGATACATCTTCAATGTTTGTTAGTGAGGATACTATTTACGAACCTGTTTTTGAACATGTATACGACGATGTAGCAAAAGAAGATCTTTACTTACATGAAGGGAAAATCACTATATCCAGAAAAGTATTTGTTAAATCCGAAAAAGATTTTGTTATCAAAGGGTTTTTTACTTTCCAAACATGCGACGACAACCACTGTTTGCCCCCTTTTGACGGCCCATTTGAAGTCAAAGTTAAGGGTTGTGATGTAGAATCACTAAATGAAATAGGGCTTAATTCTTCTAAATCTACTCAAGATAAAAAAGAAACTATTTTAGATAAAATTGTTAATAGTGAGGAAAAAGCAGACAACGAAATAATGGTTGAACAAGAATCTTCTATATTAGAAGAAAATTCAAATAGCGAGGATAAATCAAATTCAAAATCCATTTTCTTAATTTTTATAATATCATTCCTTAGTGGTTTTGCAGCTCTTATAACACCCTGTGTATTTCCTATGGTTCCTATGACTGTGAGCTTCTTCACCAAACAATCAAAAGACAAAGCATCTGGGGTTAAAAATGCAATACTTTATGGAATAAGTATAATAATCATATATGTTTTGCTAGGGACAATAATAACTGCTTTATTTGGTGCAAGTTTTCTACATTCCCTTTCTACAAATATTTACTTTAATCTATTTTTCTTTGTTCTGTTAATTGTATTCGCTGTTTCATTTTTAGGAGCATTTGATATTAATCTTCCAAATTCTTGGGTAAACAAAGCAGATTCTGCTTCAAGAAAAGGAGGCTTTTTAGGAATATTCTTTATGGCATTTACTCTTGCTCTTGTCTCATTTTCTTGCACTGGCCCTATTGTTGGAACACTTCTTGTAGAATCTGCAACAGTAGGTGGAATAGGTCCTTTTGTTGGAATGTTTGGTTTTTCTCTTGCTCTTGCTCTTCCTTTTGGTTTATTTGCTGCATTCCCAGGATGGTTAAATTCTTTGCCAAAGTCAGGCGGATGGTTAAATACCGTAAAAGTATTTTTAGGATTTTTAGAGTTAGCATTAGCATTTAAATTTCTTTCCAATGCAGATCTAGTAATGCAAGGCCATTTTCTAGAAAGAGAGTTATTTATAGCAATTTGGATTGGAATATTTTTTGTCCTTGCTCTGTATTTATTTGGTTTTATCAAACTTCCAAACGACGGGGATATCAAACATCTTTCTGTATCTAGATCGTTATTAGCAACAACTATTTTAATTTTTGTAATGTATTTAATCCCTGGTTTGTGGGGAGCTCCCTTAAAATTAATTAGCGGTTTTCCTCCTCCAATGAGCTACAGTGAATCTCCTAGTGGAGTCGGAATTTATTCAAACAATAACCAATCAAAAAATACTACAGAAAACACCCATTCTGGTCCTCAAGGGCTGCCGGTTTTTCATGACTTAGAAAAGGGAATTGCATATGCTAAAAGTGTTAACAAACCTACATTTTTAGATTTTACAGGGCATGCATGTATTAACTGCAGAAAGATGGAAGAAAAAGTCTGGGGAGAAGAGGGAGTATTCAATATTTTAAAAGATAGTGTCGTAATAATTTCTCTTTATGTTGATGACAAAAGACCTCTTCCAGATGACCAACATTCTGAAGTAGAAATTGCTCCAGGAAAAATAATTAATGTTACTACAATAGGTGATAAATGGAGTGCTTATCAAGCTAAAAAATATAAGTCACTGTCTCAGCCTTACTATAGAATGTTAGATAAAAACGGAAAAGATCTTTCCAATGGTTCTGCAGATTATCTTAACCATGGGAATAGACAAGATTTTCTTAAATGGCTAAGAACTGGGCTTGATCAATACAAGAGCTCTTAAATGAAATCTTTTTATTTATTTATTTATTTTTTTATCTATATAGTTTCATTTTCTCAAGTTCCTGTAAAATGGAATATTAAATATTCCCCTGAAAAAAATAAGGTTGTTTTTAATGCATTGATTGACTCTAACTGGCACTTGTATGCAGTTGATGTGCCTAATCCAGATGAAGGTCCCTTACCTACTATCATGGAGTTTGAAAAACAAAAAAACTATTTATTAAAAGGAAAAGTTTTTCAAGAAAAACCAATTACTAAGTACGACAAAGGGTTTGGTATTAATGTAGCTTATTATGAAAATCAAACCAGTTTTTACCAAAAAATCAAACCTCTTGCAAGTTCATTCGAAATTGCTGGAGTTGTAAAGTATATGGCCTGTGACCATAGTCAATGTTTAGCCCTTGCTAAAGTATTTAGAGTGAAAGTCAATCGTCAAGATTAGGTGACAACCATTTTTTCATAATAGATACGTCTACTTTTTTTCTGTTACTTAATTCTTCCACTTGATCCATTTTAATTTTTCCTAACCCAAAATATTTAGACTCTGGATTTGAAAAATACCATCCTGAAACGGATGAAACTGGATACATTGCTAGAGATTCCGTCAATTCTACTCCTACTTTATTGGTAGCATCTAAAAGGTGAAATATGGTTTCTTTTTCAGTATGATCTGGACATGCTGGATAACCTGGAGCAGGTCGTATTCCTTGGTATTTTTCTTTTATTAATTCCTCATTTGAAAACTCTTCTTCAGCATATCCCCAGTATTCTTTTCTAACTTTCTGATGTAAATATTCAGCAGCTGCTTCCGCCATTCTATCTGCAAGAGCTTTAATCATTATAGAATTATAATCGTCTAAATCCTCTTCAAATTTCTTAGCTATTTGATCGATTTTTTTTCCTGCAGTTACAACAAATGCTCCGATATAATCTTTAATGCCAGTAGATTTTGGGGCAATGAAATCTGACAATGACATATTAAATGCCTTAGATGATTTTTTAGTTTGTTGTCTCAAACAATGAGAGACTGTTAATAAATCATCATTTTCATCCAAAATAAAAATATCATCTTCAATAGTATATGCTTCCCAAATTCCATAAACCGCTTCCACCTCTAACCAATTTTTTTCTAATGCTTGGTTTAACATTTCTTGAGCGTCTTTAAATAATTTACTGGCCTCTTTCCCAACTATCTCATCTTTAAGAATTCTCGGATATCTACCGTGAAGTTCCCAAGTTTGAAAAAATGGAGTCCAGTCAATAAAAGATGCAATTTCTTTAGACGATAAATCATCTAAATGAAAAACTCCTCTTTGATTTGGTTTTTTGGAATTAAAATTCTCCCAATTTATTGGAAACTTATTTTTTCTAGCCTCTTTAATAGTTAGATAAGATTTTTGATATTTTTTGTTGAAATGATATTTTCTTAATTTTTCATATTCAGAACGAATTTCGTTCAAATAATCTACTTTATTATTTCCTAACAATTTTCCTGCTACAGGCACTGATCTCGAAGCATCCAAGACATGAATTGTAGAACTTGATGGCAACTCTTTTTCTATTTTTACAGCTGTATGGACTCTTGACGTTGTAGCTCCTCCAATTAATAGTGGAATATGAACATTGTTTTTTTCCATTTCCCTTGCAACATCTATCATTTCATCCAAAGATGGTGTAATTAATCCGCTCAGACCAATAATATCAACATTGTGTTTTTTAGCTTCTTCAATTATCTTCTTAGAAGGAACCATTACTCCTAAGTCTATAACATCGTAATGGTTGCAACCTAAAACAACACCTACTATATTTTTTCCTATATCGTGGACATCTCCTTTAACGGTAGCCATTAAAATTTTGCCTTTACTTGTTTTCTGACCACCTTTTTCTTTTTCTATAAAAGGAGTTAAATAAGCCACCGCTTTTTTCATTACTCTTGCAGATTTAACAACTTGAGGTAAAAACATTTTACCTTCTCCAAAAAGGTCTCCTACCGTATTCATTCCATTCATTAACGGCCCTTCGATAACTTCTAGAGGTTTATCCACTTTTTGTCTAATTTCTTCCACATCCAACTCAATGTATTCCGTGATTCCTTTTATTAGTGCATATTCTAATCTTTGTTCGACTTCATTAAGTCTCCATTCTGCAGTTTTTTGTTCTTGCTTTGCAAATCCTTTTACATTTTGCGCAAAATCTAGAAGAGATTCTGTTGCATTTGCTGATCTGTTTAGAAGAACATCCTCTACCTTCTTTAGTAGGTCTTTAGGAATTTCGTCGTAAACTTCTAACATTGATGGATTTACAATTCCCATATCCATTCCTTCATTTATGGCATGGTAAAGAAATGCAGAATGCATGGCTTCTCTTACAGTATTATTCCCTCTGAATGAGAAAGAAACATTACTTACCCCTCCACTAACATGAGCTCCAGGCAAGTTTTCTCTAATCCATCTTGTAGCTTTAAAAAAATCTACTGCGTTATTTTCATGTTCTTTCATCCCCGTTGCAACTGGGAATACATTGGGGTCGAAAATAATATCTTGAGGGAGAAATCCAACCTCATTTACTAAAATATTGTAAGATCTTTGACAGATTTCAATTCTTCTCTCAAAAGAATCAGCTTGTCCATTTTCGTCAAATGCCATTACAATTACAGCAGCTCCATATTGTTTTATTAATTTTCCTTGAGTTTTGAATTGATTTTCACCTTCTTTTAATGAAATTGAATTGACTACTCCTTTTCCTTGAATACACTTGAGCCCAGCTTCAATAATAGACCACTTAGAAGAATCTATCATTACTGGGATTCTAGAAATATCTGGCTCAGCTGCCATAAGATTTAAAAATCTTTTCATAGAAGCTTCTCCATCCAACATCCCTTCATCCATGTTAACATCGATGATTTGGGCTCCGCCTTCCACTTGCTCTCTAGCAACCTCAATTGCTTCTTCAAATTTCTCTTCCTTTATTAATCGAAGAAATTTTTTAGACCCAGTAACATTAGTTCTTTCACCAACATTTATAAAATTAGTTTCTGGTGAAAAGACTAAAGGCTCCAATCCACTAAGTTTCATAAATGGAAGATCATCCCATTTATATTTGTATTTGCCCTTAAATTCTTTTAGAATACTCATCTTTAATTTTGATTTCTTGGTGAATAATTAGAGGACAACTCTGCAATTGCTTTAATATGATCTGGAGTTGTTCCGCAACAACCACCGATAATATTAATTAAGTTATCTTTTAAAAAGAACTCTATTTGATTCACCATTTTTTCTGGGGTTTCATCATATTCTCCAAATTCATTGGGCAATCCAGCATTAGGATGAGCACTAATTAAAAAAGAAGCTTTTTTAGCCAAAGTTTTTAAGTATGGATGCATATCTGCAGCACCTAGAGCGCAATTCAATCCAATACTAAATAATGGAAAATGAGACATAGATATTAAAAATGCTTCGCTAGTTTGTCCGGTTAAGGTTCTTCCACTTGCATCTGTAATAGTCCCCGAAACCATTACAGGTAATTTAATTGCTCTTGATTCAAAAACATGATTTACTGCAAATAAGGCAGCCTTAGCATTTAGTGTGTCGAAAACAGTTTCAATAAGTAGTAAATCAACACCACCATCAATTAATCCATTTATTTGTTCTTGATAAGCTTCATTTAACTCATCAAAAGATGTATTTCTAAAACTTGGGTCGTTTACATCTGGGGAAATAGATGCCGTTCTATTAGTAGGGCCTATTGACCCAGCTACAAATCTAGGTTTATTGGCTTCTTGGATTGTAAATTCATTGGCTACTTCGCATGCTATTTTTGCACTTTGAAAATTTATATCGTAGGCATAGTCCTGTAATCCATAGTCAAGTTGGGCAATTTTAGTTCCAGAAAATGTGTTGGTTTCTACAATATCAGCTCCAGCTTCAAAATATGCAGAATGGATTTCTTTGATTATATCTGGTCTGGTTAAACTTAATAAATCGTTATTGCCTTTCAAAGGACTTGTATGATCTTCAAACCATCCTTTTCTAAAATCAGCTTCCTCTAAAGTATAACGCTGAATCATGGTTCCCATGGCACCATCTAAAATTAAAATTCTCTTTTTGGCTATATCAGTTATACTCTTCATTTTTGGTCAAAAAAAAATCTCTTTCCTAGGAAAGAGATTGAATTCGTTAAAAATTTATCTCTTATCTTGATTTTTACATCTGGATTTAGCACCTTCCTATTTTGGGGTTGCTAAGGTTTCAAAGGGCCTTTTCCCTCCACCTTTCTTGATAAGTAATAAAAGAACTATTTTGCAAATATAATTATAAGTAATTCAAAACCTATAAAAAAAACTCAATTTGGTTTAAAAGACTTATAAATATTAAAAATATGTTTTCTAAAAAGGAAAAAAAGAATGATATATGGGACAATCATTAAAAAAAGAATACCAGTGTTGAGCCCATTCCCAATAGTTAAATCATCTTTAGTACTATTTATTATTTGAGCCCTGCAAGTTGAACAACCCTGAGCAAAAGATTGTAATTGGGAAATTATCAATAGAAAGAGAAATATAAAATTATAAACTACTTTCATACGTAATAAGGAGAAATTAAAAAATATACAATAACTCCAGTTATAGCAACATACAACCATACTGGATATACATATCTAGCTAACTTTTTATGTTTTCCAAACTCAGCAATTGAAGCTCTGTAGGCAGTGTATAAAATAAATGGCAGGGATAATCCAGCTAAAATAATATGAGTTACAAGAATAAAATAGTAAATAGATTTAATGCTTCCTTCACCTCCAAAAACTGTACTTTCTGCTAAAAGATGATGGGCTATATAGGATAGTATAAAAAATACAGATAAAATAATAGATAAATTCATTACTCTTTTGTGAAGCATATATTTTTTTGTTTTTACAAAAACTAAACCTGAAATAAGTAATATGGAAACGCTAGCGTTTATTAAAGCATTGAATTTTGCGAAAATATGAGGATCAAAATTTACTTCAATTTTCAAGTTTAGTTCGTGTAAGATAACTACAGTTAAAAAAATAATAGCAGAGACTGAAATAATAAAAATATTGGCTTTTTTATCATTTTTTGTTAAGTATGCTGAAGGTAGACCCATATCATAAATTTATTCAAAATTAGATTAAAAATATTTAAAAATAAAAATTGACTAAACAATTTAAAGAAGTGATTGGATATGCTGAACAATAATTGGGATATTTAAAGAATCAGTTCCATCGTAATAGCCTCTTATTCTATTTAACTGGTCTAATAAAATTAGTTTTTCAGAATGCAAAAATCCACCAGGTGCTAATGCATCTTCTTGATTTGGCACCAAAAATCCATTCACGCCAAGATCATATATGGTAGATTGGTCACCAGTTAACATATTCCAGTTGGAAGAATCAACATTATAAGAATTTGCATATTCTAAAAGTTTTTCTGATGTGTCTTTTAAGGGATCAACAGTAAAAGACAATAATTCAATATCTGTAAGACAGTTTTTTTTAAGTGTGCTTTGAATTTTACGCATATTAAGCGTCATTTGAGGACAAATTGTTGGACAACTTGTAAAAAAGAAATCTACCAACTTAATTTTATTATCCAATTGTTCAGAAGATAGGATTTGGGAATTTTGATTTTTGAAAGACCATGAAGGAATTTGATGATATAAAGTATCTTTGTCTATGGAAGAATCAAAATCTTTATTTCCATAAAGTGGCAACTTTTTTGGTGCTGAATTTTCTTGCTCCTCTTTTAAAAGCAGGCTTATTTCTTTGGTGATTCTTCTTATTTCCCCAAAATTGTAAGTAAAATATTTTCCTCTTATCTTTTGATTTTTGTCCACCAGTAATGTCATTAAGTGAGCTTGCCTATCAAACCCAAATAGCGTATCTATTTTGTTCCAAGGGTTGCCTTTGGTAAATTCATTATCAAAATATGGAATATATTTCGAAGCAGTCATAATCCATTTTTCACTGTCAATTTTATTAAAATCTCTAAATTCTTTAATACGGGAATTAATGTCTTTAGAAGACTCCAAAAATGAGGTTACAACAATTACATCGTCAAACCCAGAATTACCAACTAATTCGTTATAAATCTTAATCTTAAACCACTCAAGTCTAAAAGGGCATTTTTCAAAATCAGTTGGACATTCTACAGATAAAAAATTGTATAATATAATTTTATCGTTCCAATCACAAGAAGATATTGTGTCTCCTTTAAAATCAATGATACTGAAAGGAGCATCTAACTCGCCAAAAACAGGCTGCGGTTTGTATTCTGTATCTCCTAAAAGTAAAAAACCAAGAGAGCAGAGGAAACCACCAAAAATAAGAGCTAAGATTAAAAATCCTTTTCTTCGAGAAATCAAAATAACTAAGGATTTATGCTGTTCTCACCTTGAAATACTTCATGCCAATAAGTTGATTCAGCTAGACAGATAAAAATTAGATAAGCAATAAATAAAATATATGGTGCAAGAATTACCCACTTAAAACTTTTTCTTTCGTCTCCTAAATGCATAAAGATTAATACAATGTAAGCTGCTTTAACAACAGTTAAAACTAGGAATCCAATTTTAACATATGGCCAAAGAAAATTATCTTCTCCAGCAGCATCATATTGCTTAATAAAAGCACCAATTAAGACTTCAATAACAGTTATGAGCGTAAGTATTCCTGTTACTTTCCATATTTTTTTTCTTATGACTAATCCATGAGCTTCGTCATGATTAGCCGAAACAGAGTAATTATTATCTTGTATTAAATCGTCTCTTTCCATTGATTAAAAAATTACAGTAAATAGAAAAATGTAAAAACAAAAACCCATACTAAATCAACAAAATGCCAATATAGTCCAACTTTTTCTACCATTTCATAATGTCCTCTTTTATCATAAACTCCCCTAATAACATTAATTAATATTATAAAGTTAAATACAACTCCAGAAAAAACATGGAACCCATGAAAACCTGTTATGAAAAAGAAAAAATTGGCATATTGAGGAACCAATGGAGCATATTCATTTTCTATTAAATTAGCTCCCTGCATAGTTGCAGTAGCTCCATCAAATAATGCTTTAGCTTCTGCACCAGTTACTGTTAATCCTCTCCCCATTCTCAATATTAATTCGTTTGCTGTATTATAATCTACAACTGCCCATCCTTCTGGTGTAAGTATAGACCCATAATGAGTCCCATGAATAAAATGGTACCATTCCCATCCTTGAGAACCTACAAAAAATAAACCACCAACAACAGTAAGTAACAACCATTTTACAACCCCTTTTTTATCCAGCCTGTGTCCAGCTTCAACAGCTAAAACCATGGTTACAGAACTCACAATTAATATAAAGGTCATTAAGGCAACATATAAAAGCGGATAACCATTGCCTAAAAATGGCATAGCGTTAAATGTTTCTTCACCTATCGGCCAAGATGGAGCTTGGTGCCTTGCAAAACCATAAGCTGTTAAAAGGCCCCCAAATGTTAAGGCATCTGACACCAAAAACATCCACATCCATTGCTTACCATAGGAAATTCTAAAAGGTGAGCCGTTACCTCCCCAAAGTTCTGATCTACTAATATTTTTCGATTGTCCAGCCATTTTTTAAAATTAACAATGCAAGTTTAATTAATATATTCTAAAAATACATATAAGTAAAGCCATAAAAGTCCCACAAAATGCCAAAAAACTTCAATCGCTTTAAGGCCAGAAGTATTTTCAGAACTATAATAGCCTTTGTTTGCTCGAAAACTTACTACCATAATTCCAGAAATTGACATTATTAAATGTAAAAAATGAATAAAAGTAAGCACCCAAACAAAACTACTTGAGACATTAGAAGTTTGATAAAACTCAGCGTACTGGTTGGCATTCAATTCTTCTTTTGTTCTTTCCCAAAAATCATGGTTTATATGAATATTAATTCCTGGTTTTAATTGAAAATAACCTTCAAAATCTGAAACCACTTTATCCTCTAAATATACCTGTCCATTTTGAATAACATATTCATTTCCAGATTGGTAAACTTTTTGAATAATAGCATTTTTTTCTTTATCGGATAGCTCTTTAGAAGGGAAATACAACTTCTTTTTATCGTATAATAAATCCTCTCCATTAAGTGCTATCGAAAAATCTTCCCCGTACTTGCCTTTAAGCATGAAAAAAGGTTGATCATTACAAACTCCAAAAGAAAATTTAAATAATTCGTCTTTTTGACCCTCAGAAAGTGGAGAATTATTAATTGTAAGACCATTACTGGTCATTTGTAATTTGGTATTCTTATTTATATCAAAAATTGAATATGGAATATTGTAGTTTGATAATTTTAAATTTGATCCTTGAAAACTAGTTCCGTAGCCGCAAATTTGTCTTAGAAAAGTTTTTAATTCGTCAACAGAACTAGTCTGCATTACCTCCCCATTAAAAATATAATTCTCTCCATCATAGTCAATTGGGTTTTCGCCTTTGTAAACAATATAAGATTGGCCATATTGTCCATAAACAAAGGTAATAAAAGACTTTATTGCATTTCCTTGGCTGTAATATTTACTCCAACCTACAAATTGAAAAACTCCAAATGCCAATGAAAAAACAAGAGATAAAATAAGTAAGTAAACAGTATTTTTCTTATCAGATTTTTTTGCCTTTTTAACAGCATAATAAATAAATATACTACTTATTAAAATTAAAATAGTACTAATTTTAAATGCAAAGGGAAGATTAATATTAACCCAAAACTTGTCCATTTTTCTAACTAATACAGCACTTGAAAGGCCAGCAAAAAGCATAAGACTAGCAATTAGTCCTACAATTACAATTGCTATGTAAACTTTTTCTTTTTGTTTATTAGAACTAAATTGTTGCATATAGAAAGATTAAATCTGATTAAAACAATACATTGTAAATAAAATTGGGAGATACAAGAAAGACATGAACATCAGTTGTGTCGCATATTTTTTATCCAATGTAAAATAAAGTTTAACAGCTGGATAGTACATTATAAGACTAATAAAAACTGCTGACCACATAGACCAAATCCCTGTCATTTCAGATGCCCATGGAAGCATAGAGACCGGTACTAAAAATGCGGAATACAACATAATTTGAAATGCACTTTTTTGATCTCTATCTCCACTTGGGAGCAATCTAAATCCAGCTTTCTTATAATCATCGTCTAATTTCCAGGCCAGAGCCCAAAAATGAGGAAATTGCCAAAAAAACTGTACTACAAATAAAATACCTGGTTCTAATCCAAAATCGTTAGATACAGCTACATATCCAAGCAAAGGGGGGATGCTGCCAGGAATTGCTCCAATAAATACTGCAAAAGGAGTTATCTTTTTTAACGGTGTGTATATTATAGTATATACAACCATTGCCAACAACCCTAATATAAATGAGCTAAAATTAATACTAGCAAGAAAATACAAACCCAAAACCCCAGTAATTATGCAAAAAGTAAGAGCTTCTGAGATACTTAAAACTTTGCAGGGAATTGGTCTAGATAATGTTCTAGACATTAATTCATCTGTTTTATGTTCTATAATCTGATTGAATCCATTAGAAGATCCTGTTATTAATACACCACCAAGAATTAAATTCAAAAATGTATATGAAGTGAGATTGCCATCCGCTAATAAAAATCCAAAAAAAGCCGACATTACAACCAAACTAGAAAGTCTAAGTTTTAAAAGAGCTATGTAGCCTCTTATCTTTAAAGTAAATGATAATTTTGTAATGTTTTCCAAACTAAAATTAATTTTAGGCAAAATTAGTACAATTTCTTATTAATTATAGGATATGTTGAACGATTCAATTAATAATCTTGCTGATCCTGCCACAATCGTGAAGATATACCAATATTGAAAACTTTGCTGCTGTTAATAAGACCATCAAAAGGTTTAGAATCTATATGGTTATATCTTAAAAAAACTTTTGTGTTGGTAAGGGCAGCAAGCAAATAAGATAACTGTACTATTACCAAATTCTGCTTTACTAAGTTGCCTTGCCCTATTTGATGATTATAGTCAGTAATTTTAGTATTGTAAGACTCGAACATGTTGCTTCCAAAATTAATACCTGAAGAGTCTATGCCGTATTGTTGATAATGGTACTGCACTGAAAAATCTATATTATTTCTTTGAAATCCTGCCAATACTAAAAACTCTTTAAAATTAGACTCTAAGGGATGTGCCAAAGAATGATTTTTATGCCCATAGTTTTGTTTTGAACTCATATGAGAATATGTAAATGGCCTCACAGAATTAAACTCCAGAATAGAGTATAATCCATCTAATTTAAAGAGATCAAATGACTTTAATCCGATTTGAAAACCATATTTATTTCCCCACCACCCATTTCTATTTCTTATCTCGCTAAGTAAAAATTCATCTAAAATAAAACTAGAATAAATTAAGAGCTGCTTGTCAATTGTAACTTTAAGACCTGCCCCAAGAAGAGAGTTATCCGCTGAACCTATTCCATATTCTACCGGCCTAAAAAACACAAAAGGATTGAAATAATTAATATCGGGGCCACGATTCACAAGTGTATCTTTATCTTGCCAAACTACAGATTCAAATAAACTTAAATTCATCCATTTAGTCACATTGTAACTGAGTAAATGAGAAGATGCCCATTTAAAATTTGAAAATCCCTTTGAATATTGATCTTCATGAAGTGACCAAAGATTTACATATTTTACTTTCCAAAATGTAGATTCTAATTTTAAAAAAGGATAAGCAGGAGCAAAATCTGAAAGCCATAAAGATCGATAGCCATCTCCAAAAGTATTTTTCTCATTTCCAGCACTAAGTAAAATATATTGATTGAGCTTATAAGATACAACTCCTTGAAATATTGACTTACTGTATGACATGGAATTTGTATCGTCTACATAACCAATTGAACGAACATAGGGTCTTTTTTTAGAAAATCTGTTATTATTTACAAAACCTTCTTGGAAGCCAAGCCTAATCTGGTAAAAAAACTTAGAGCTTAAATAATTTAACTGTATCCCGGTAGCGTAATTTATTTTAGGAGAACTGTAAGAAATCGCTGGTGATTCCTGCAAAGAGAGAAAGGGCAAAAAAGTAAATTTAGAAGAGTCCTTGATAGCTGAGTAATCCCAAATACCTTTTTGATAAACCTTACTTTGGTTCTTATTTATTTGATAAGGCTTGGATAAGCTGTGGTGGTTTTCTCCTTCAAAGCAAATATATTTTTCCATTTTATACCTGCTTTGGATATCTCCGTAAATATATTGTTGAGAAAAGACATTAAAAACCATTAATAATCCTACAATATTTAGAATAATATTTTTCAACTTTTTTTGATGTATAGCTTAGCTAAAAGGTAAATAATCAAGAGTGTTAAGCATGAAAAGACAACTTGAATAAATAACAGTAAAGTTGGGTTGTTTATATGTAAAAATAATTGTAAAAACAATTGAAAAAGTACAACTAACAGACTGTAAAAAAAAATTGACAAAGAAGATTTTACATGACCAAAACCAATTTTTTCAAAATTATGGTGAATATGATTTTTATCAGCTGTAAAAGGAGATTTATCTTTTAAGATTCTAATAGTAAAAACCCTTAAAGTATCAATTAACGGGTAGGCCAAAATACTCATAGCTAAAACTGCTTTATTCAATGTTTGAATCCAAATTGGTGCTAATAAATAGCTTTCATTAATTGAATTTATAGACAAAACACAAAAAATTGAACCAATTGCTAAAGAGCCTGCATCTCCCATAAAAACTCTTGCAGGATAAAAGTTGAAGAATATAAATCCTAACATAGTACCAGCCAAAACAAAAGCCAAAAGACTTAATGGTATATTACCAGAATAATAAAATAAAATACCAAAAAAAACTGAGGCCAATAAAGAAACGAGTCCAGCAAGACCATCCAATCCGTCAATTAAATTTATTGAGTTGATGATAACTAAATAAGCTAAAACACTCAACATGTAACTTTGCCATAAGCTCAAAGGATTTATCACTCCAAATATTCCATGCATTGATTCAATTCTAAGGTCTGCCATTACCACAAGAATAAAAGCAACAATTATATGGGCAATGAGTTTTTTTACTGGTGCAGTTCCTATAACATCATCTTTCACCCCCACAAAAAAGAGCAAGATTAGAGAAGAAATTAAAAATTTAAAATTAACCAGCATTCCATCAATGAAATCATAGTTTTCAGGAAACCAAAGGGAATATGAAAAAACTATAGCACCAAAAATCACAACCCCTCCTAATGTTGGAATACTCCAACGATGCATCTTCCTGTCTTCAAAAGGTGAGTCCACTAAGTTTTTAAGTTTAGCAACTTTTATTAAAGATGGCATTGAAAAAAGCACGACAATCAAAGCTGTAAAAAAACCAAATATTAGTATGTATAATCCGCTCAAAATTTAGATTTATTGATCAAAGTAATCGTTTTTTAAATTAGTTCGCCAAGAAAGAAAAATATAATTCTCAGCTAAACTATTGTATATTCTTGAAATATGTCCAATGGAAATTTCCATGTTGGTTGCTTTATTCAACATTATACCAATATTTGTATTAAAAAAAAATCTGTTGTTTTCAGACTTAATACTAAAAAGTAAATTTTCTAAAGGTTCAAAAATCTCATTACCGCTAAACCCAGTAATGAAATCTGCATAATTGAAGTTAAACCTTAAAAAGGTGTTTTTATAACAAAACTGTCCTCTTATTAATAATTCTTGGAATCCTGAACCAAGCGGATGGGCTAATTCATGCCCTAAGTGAGAGTAGCTTTGGTGGACTTGCCCTTGACTCATAGAGTAAAGACCAGAAGGAGTCATATTCCATTCAATATTCAAAAATGAATTAGAAATTTTAAATAGATTAAACCATTTAATTCCTAGCTGAAATCCATTGGAAAAATTAAAAGATTTTAAGGCTATTTGGTTGTATATTTTAAGATTATCAAAAAATAAAAAAGACCAATTAAATCCATAAATAATATTATTGGTAGTATCTGCATCTATTGCTTTTGTTCCCATTATTGGTAAAAAGAAAGTCAAATCTGGACTAATTACTCCATTTTGATTATTAAATGATTGGTAAACCCCGCCTTCAAAAAGAGAAATTGAAAATCTATTATTTGGAGAATAGGATAACTGATTAAAACTTGTTGACTTTGGGATAAATAATGCCTCTGGTGTGGAAGCAGCAGGTATTCTTTCTAGATTTTTCATCCACGAAGTAACATGTTTGTAAAGAATTTTTTTGTCAAAGAGAAAATAGTGCCCGCTTATATAAGGGTAATCAGGAGCATAATCCGAAATTAATAAAGACCGATATCCATCTCCGAAAAAATGTCTACCGTGTCCAATTTGAAAATTGATTTCTGAAATTGGAGAAAAACTTAAATATCCATTTGCCAAACTTGCATCGTGGCCATACTCCTTAAAACGTTTTGCTCTGCCAATTCCATATGCTATTCCATCAACCCCCATTTGTGGATTTGCCCTTTTGCTAGACTTATCTTGAAGATATAACGGATAAAAAAATTGATTTTCATAAAATCTAGTTTCAAAAGAAAAATTACTACTTAAATCTCCAAAAATTCTGAATCCTCGAACGTTACTGTAATACCGGTAACCCAAATCGTTATTTGAGGGGCCAATAGTGAAATTAAAAACAGGATCTGCTGCAATATGAATGTCGTCTTGATTGACGTTCAATAAACTATGTTCAAATATTTTATTCCCTAGCTTAGTTCTAGATTTTGTTGTTGAAATACTATCTAGAAAATATTGACTAGACTCTAAATAAGGCTGGATGGAACTATGGGAAACTTTGTTGTAAGGAATTATATAATTGGAAGAAAAACTTTTGTTTTTAATTTGGGCAATAAAAGGGTTAACTAAACAAAAGCTAGCATAAATTATAGCATGCTTATGAATTATTTTTTTAGACAATATGGTTTTTAATATACCAATCATAAGTTAATTTAATACCATCTTTAAGATTAATTTTAGCTTTCCATTGTAAATTATGAATTTTGCTAACATCTAATAATTTCCTATAAGTTCCATCTGGCATGGATGAATTCCATTCTAAATCTCCTTTAAATCCAGTAATTTTTTTTATCAAAAGTGCTAAATCTTTAATTGAAATATCCTCACCAGTTCCAACATTTATAGTTTCAGATTTATTGTAATTATTCATTAAAAAAACACATGCATCTGCTAGATCATCTACATGTAAAAATTCTCTTTTTGGATTACCACTTCCCCAAATTTCTACTTTGTTTTCATTGTTAATTTTTGCATCGTGAAACTTTCTTAACAAAGCAGGTAAAACATGAGAAGTTTTAAGATCAAAATTGTCATTTTTACCATATAAATTTGTGGGCATTATGGAAATGAAGTTACATCCGTATTGCTCTCTAAAATATTGGCACATTTTTAATCCTGCAATTTTTGCTATTGCATAGGGCTCATTGGTTGTTTCTAAAAGTCCAGTTAAAAGGTACTCTTCTTTTATTGGTTGAGGAGCGTTTTTTGGGTATATACATGAAGATCCTAAAAAAAGTAGTTTTTCAACATTGAAAAGGTGAGCACTTTTTATTACATTATTTTGGATTGTTAAATTATCGTAGATAAAATCTGCTTTGTAATTACTATTGGCTAAAATACCTCCAACTTTAGCTGCTGCTAAAAAAACAAATTTTGGTCTTTCCTCTTCAAAAAAATTAGCCACATCCTCTGAATTTCTTAAATCTAATTCTTTAGAAGATTTTAGAACTAAATTCTCATGTCCTAAAGACTTTAATTTTCTAACTATTGCAGAACCAACCATTCCATTATGCCCAGCAACATAAATTTTAGAATTTTTAGAAAATGCCATTATTTTTTAATTTTTTTCTAAAATGATTATAATCTGCAGTTACCATTTCTTTTACTAAAGATTCCAAATCAAATTTCGGAGTCCAGCTTAGTAGCTTTTTTGCTTTTGAAGCATCCCCGATAAGTAAATCAACTTCCGTTGGGCGGTAGTAATTATTATCTATTGAAATAATTACTTTATTAGAAGATTGATCAATTCCGACTTCGTTTTCCCCTTCTCCATCCCATTTTATATCAATTCCTAGCTCCTTAAACGACAAATTACAAAACTCTCTTATGGTGGTGGTTTTACCAGTTGCTAGAACAAAATCTTCTGGCTTTTCATGCTGAAGCATTCTCCACATTCCTTCCACATAATCTTTTGCATGTCCCCAATCCCGCTTAGCATTTAAATTGCCTAAGTAAAGTTTTTCCTGTAAACCAAGCTTTATTTTAGAAGCCGCTCTTGTGATTTTTCTAGTTACAAACGTTTCTCCTCTAAGTGGGCTTTCGTGGTTAAATAAAATTCCATTACAAGCAAACATACCATAAGCCTCACGGTAATTTTTAACAATCCAAAAAGCATATAATTTGGCAACCCCATAGGGGCTTCTTGGATAAAATGGAGTGGTTTCTGTTTGTGGAACTTCCTGAGCTTTTCCATAAAGTTCAGATGTTGAAGCCTGGTAAAACTTAACTTTATTTTCCATTTTTAGAATTCTTATAGCCTCCAAAATTCTTAGGGTTCCTAGAGCATCTGAATTTGCGGTATATTCAGGTACTTCAAAAGAAACTTTTACATGAGACTGTGCACCAAGATTGTAAATCTCATGGGGCTGAACTTCCTGTATTATTCTTATTAAATTGGTAGAATCTGTTAAGTCTCCATAATGAAGAAAAAAATTCACATCCTCTTTATGCTTGTCTTTGTATAAATGGTCTATTCTTGAAGTATTGAAAGAAGATGCTCTTCGCTTTATTCCGTGAACTTCATAATTTTTATTCAACAATAGTTCTGCTAAATAGGCTCCATCTTGTCCTGTAACTCCAGTAATCAATGCAATTTTTTTCATTACTTTACAATAAACCAATTATTTGTTAACTTTTGACGGTTATATATCATCTCTTGTTTAGTTTGTAAATCTATTAACTTTTTTCCAGCATATTTAGCTATTGCATGTCCAGCTGCTGTATCCCACTCCATAGTTGGCGCGAATCTAGGGTAAACATCTGCACTTCCCTCTGCTACCAAGCAAATTTTAAGGGAACTTCCCATAGAGACAATTTCAACATTCTTTTTTCTTTTTCTTATATCCTCAAAATATTCTTTAGTTTCTGGGCTTTGATGAGATCTGCTACCAACTACTTTGAAATTAGTAGATTTATTGTCTAAAGGTAACTTGACTTTTTTTTCATTAATTTCTCTATAGGATCCATTAGAAGAGCCATAATACAACCAGCCCTTAACTGGTACAAAAATAACTCCTAAAATAGGTTTTCCATTTTTAACCAAAGCGATATTAACTGTGAACTCTCCATTCCTTTTTACAAACTCTTTGGTCCCGTCCAAAGGATCTACAATCCAAAGTAATTTCCAATTTTTCCTGTCCTTATATTCGTTTAGTCTACCCTCCTCACTTAAAATTGGAATACTGGTTTTCAACAAGTAGCTTTCTATAATATCATTTGCTTGTTGGTCAGCTATAGTTAAGGGGGATTTGTCTTCTTTATAACGAACAGAAAATTCTTCTCCATAAATTTGCAGTATTTTCTCTCCCGCTTTTTGAGCTGCTTCAATGGCAATTTTTAACCAATTACTCTCTTTTGCTTCGTCCATTTAATCCAAAATTAGATTTGTACCAAATTCTCTCATGAAAATAATAAATTGGCATTTTAACAAAAAATTCAATTCCTCCAACGGTTACACCTGTTAATGGATCACCACTTACTAGCCAAGCAATAACCATGGTGGTAAGGGTTGCAGTAAGTCTCCAAGTAAATGTCTTGGCTAGATGTCTTTTTTTACTACTTTTCATTTTAATAATTATTGGTGGAAGTAAAATCTTTTTCTATTGGGTGCCAAGTTGTTTTTGCTTCCATAAATTTTTTGATAACATATGGAGATTCAAAACTAC
>CALKFX010000027.1 GCA_938084875.1 uncultured Flavobacteriales bacterium
CCACACCGGAGTTGAAAAAAGCATATTTTATCCATCTTCTTTTTTAGCTGCAATCGAATACCAACCAACTGAGAAAATATTTTTGAGTGGAGGAATTAAATCCAATCCTAGTATTGCTTCCTTTGGAGTAAGCATGTCCCAAAAGCAATTTACTATTTGTGCAGCTACTCAAATTCATCAATTTTTAGGATGGAGTCCAGACTTATCTATTATCTATCAATTTAAATAATTTTTGAAGTTGCAAAAAAAATATTATTTATTGGTAGTTGTTCTACTAGGAAAAATCTTCTATTCTCAAAGTATCGACACAGTGCCCAGCAAAAACAATGTTGTTTCAAACTTGTCTTATAAAGACATGAAAAAACAATATATTATTGAGCAGACTATTGAAAACATAGCGGAAAATAGCGAAGATGAAAACATCGACTATACAACTCTATTTGACCAACTAAACTTTTACTATGAACATCCAATAAATTTAAATAGAAAAGATATAAAATTTGATTTAGAACAACTTATGTTGTTAGATCAATTTCAGATTAAGTCTTTAATTAATCATAAAGAAAAATATGGTAAATTTTTAAATATTTATGAGTTACAAACTTTAAACTCCTTTTCTTCGAGTGACATTAGAAAAATTCTTCCATTTATTGTAATAAATGAAAACTTTGACGCTACCCATCTATCATTTTTAGAAATGCTAAATAAAGGAAAAAATGATATTTTTTTTAGGTATTCTAGAGTTATTAACCCAACCATTGGACAGGCCAAACTAAGCGATAGTTCTTGGCTTAGTTCCCCAAATAGTAAAACCCTTGGATCGGCAGATAATTTATATATGCGTTACAGATTTAAATACCAAAATCACTTGAGTTTTGGCATTACTACAGAAAAAGATGCTGGTGAGACTTTTTTGGGCAATCCTCAAGCAGAAAACTTATTTGATTTACAAAGACCTAAGGGGTTTGATTTCTATTCTGCCCATTTTTTTTTAAAGGAAGTAGGTAAAATTGATGTTTTAGCGATTGGAGACTTTCATATTCAACTTGGACAAGGGTTGACATTTTGGTCTGGTCTAGCAATGGGTAAATCTTCCAACGTAATGAGTTTAAAGAGAAGTGCTGTTGGAATTAAACCATATGCTTCAGTTGATGAAAACTCTTTTTTGAGAGGAGCTGCATTTTCTGTGAAATTTAAAAAATTTAAGTTCCTTACTTTCGCTTCCAAAAAAAATATTGATGCTAATATTGTTGAGGATACCACTACTCAAGACGGCTCTTTAATAGTAAGTAGTTTTCAGGCTTCTGGAATTCACAGCACCATTGGTCAAATTGAAGATAAGGATGCAATTGAAGAAAATATTATCGGAGGGGAAATATCCTATCAAAATAAATTTATGAATTTTGGTCTTATGGGTGCTTTTACAAAATACAATGGTTCTTTAGAAAGGTCTTTAACTACCTATAATCAATTTGAATTTAATCAAAATCAAAATTTCGTTCAAGGCTTTCATTATAGTATTGTTAAGAGAAATTTTAATCTTTATGGCGAAAGTAGTAGAAGTAACAACGGTGGATTAGCAAATCTTCATGGACTAATGGCTTCTTTACACCCAAAACTTGCACTGTCAATTTTTTATAGAAATTATGGTAGAAATTACCAAACTACTTATGCCAATGCTATTGGTGAAGGAAGTAGACCCATTAATGAAAAAGGTCTTTTTACCGGATTACAATTTAAACTAAATAATTTTTGGGAAATCTCTTCCTACTTTGATCAGTTTCAGTTTCCTTGGATGAAATACCAAGTGAGTAAACCAAACACAAATGGAATAGATGGATTTGTTCAAATCTTATATCATCCAACTAAAAAATTAAATATTTATGCTAGAATTAGACATAGAGATAAACCATATAATGAAAGTGAAAGTATCGAAAGAAGTATTACAAATGTTTATAATATTAGCCAATGGAATTTTAGACTAAATATTAATGCTGTAGTCTCTGAGTCTATTAGACTTCGAAATAGAATTGAGTATTGTTCCTATCAAAGATACGGTTTAGAAAGAGAAAATGGGATTTTACTAATGCAGGATATCACTTATAAACCTAAAGAAAGTAAATTTTCATTTACAGCAAGATTTGCTTTATTTGATACAGACTCTTACAATTCAAGAATATACAGTTACGAAAATGATGTTTTGTATTATTTTAGAATACCTGCCTACTATTTCCAAGGAGCAAGGACTTATATTACTTCAAGATATCAATTTAAAAAGGGAATAGATTTATGGCTAAGATGGGGGACATGGATGTATACTAACCGAGATAATATTGGTTCTGGACTTAACGAAATTAATGGCTCTTCAAAGTCTGAAATTAGAGCTCAGCTAAGAATACAATTTTAAAATTCATTTATGATTTTGTTTAGAGTAATACTTGGTCGCATTGCATTCTTTGCTAATTTTTTATCCAACAAATAATAACCATTTAAGTCTTGTTTAGAACCTTGAGATTTAATTAATTCATCGATAATTTGGTCTTCGTTTAAAGTGAATTTATTATATAATTCTTTAAAAATATTTGACAATTCCTTGTCCTGCTTTTGTTTATAAAGAGCTTCTGCCCAGTAATAGGCTATGTAAAAATGACTTCCTCTATTGTCAATACCTCCTAATTTTCTTGTAGGAGATTTATTTTCTAACAAAAGTTTTTCAGTAGCCTTATCTAAAGATTGACCCAATATTTTACATCTGTTACTACTATACTTTTCAGAAATGTGTTCTAATGATACTGCCAATGCTAAAAATTCCCCTAAAGAATCCCACCTTAAGTATCCTTGATTTACAAATTGCTGAACATGTTTTGGAGCTGAACCACCAGCGCCTGTTTCAAAAAGACCTCCACCATTCATTAAAGGAACTATAGACAACATTTTGGCACTTGTTCCTAGTTCTAGGATAGGGAATAAATCGGTAAGGTAGTCTCTTAAAACATTTCCGGTAACAGAGATGGTGTCCAAGCCTTTACTCAACCTTAATAAAGTAAATTTTGTAGCTTCTTTTGGAGATAGAATATGAATTTCTAAATCTTTAGTATCCAAGTCTTTTAGATAAAAGTTCACTTTTTGAATAATTTGTCTATCGTGAGAACGATTACTATCTAACCAAAATACTGCGGGTGTTTTAGTAGCCTTTGCCCTAGAAACAGCAAGTTTTACCCAGTCCCGAATAGGAGCATCTTTCACTTGACACATTCTAAAAATATCTCCTTTACTAACAGATTGTTCTAAAAGTATCTCACCTGCAGAATCTACAACTTGTATAGTTCCATTACTAAACGTCTGAAATGTTTTATCATGAGACCCATATTCTTCAGCCTTTTGGGCCATTAAACCAATATTGGAAACACTTCCCATTGTAACGGGGTCAAAAGCACCATTTTCTTTACAGAAATCAATAGTTTCCTGATAAATTTCAGCATAAGAACGATCTGGTATAACTGCTTTTGTATCTTGAAGCTCGCCATTTTTATTCCACATTTTTCCAGAACTTCTTATCATAGCAGGCATCGAGGCATCAATAATAATATCACTTGGCACATGTAGATTTGTAATTCCTTTATCTGAATCAACCATTGCTAAATCAGGATTTGATTTATTGATTAGACTTATTTCAGATAAAATATTTTCTTTTAGTTCTAGTGATAATAAATCAAGTTTATTAAATAAATCTCCAAATCCATTTTTCAATTCAACACCAACACTTTCTAAGTCTTTACCATATTTGACAAATAAGTCTTTGTAAAAAACTTCAACACATTTCCCAAAAATTATTGGGTCAGATACTTTCATCATAGTTGCTTTCATGTGAAGAGAAAACAACAATCCTTTGTCTTTAGCGTCCTGAATTTGAGTTTCAAAAAATGATTCAAGATTTTTCATTTGCATTACTGAGGTATCCACAATTTCCCCTTTTAGTAAAGGAAAATCATCTTTTAAGATGTTTTTTGATCCATTTTCGTCCTTAAAAATTATTTTAACAGATTTTTTGTTGCCAATTGTTAATGATTTTTCAGTACCATAAAAGTCTCCTGCTTGCATACTAGAAACATGTGTTTTAGAATCATTAGACCACTCACCCATTTGGTGGGGATGATTTTTAGCAAAGTTCTTAACTGCCTTTGGAGCTCTTCTATCGGAGTTTCCCTCTCTTAAGACTGGGTTTACAGCACTCCCTTTAATACTATTGTAAATTGCTTTAATATTATTTTCTTCTTCATTTATTGGTTCTTCCGGATAGTCTGGTATGGAGTAGCCTTTAGACTGAAGTTCCCTAATTGCAGATTTCAACTGTGGGATTGATGCGCTAATATTTGGTAGTTTGATGATATTTGCATCGGAACTTTTTGCTAAATCTCCTAAAAAGGCCAAATCATCTTCTATAATTTGATCTTTGTTTAAGTATCCAGGGAATTGTGAAAGTATCCTTGCAGACAAGGAAATATCTTTAATGTTAATGGAAATATCTGCAAACTTTGAAAACATCTTTATGATAGGTAAAAATGAGATGGTTGCTAAAGCAGGAGCTTCATCTGTTTGGGTATAATAAATTATTTTCTTCTGAGTCATATTAGATGCAATTGAAATGTTCAAAAATTGAGAACAAAGAAACAACAAAATGATTTATTTAAGAGCATATTTTTTTAATTCTGACAAAGTTCCATTAAATAAATCTAAATCTACTGGCCCTTTAATGCCAGATGCTGTTCCATTATCTGAAAATTGCCACATGATCCATGGAACAGAACTTAAAGGATTTTTTACTCTATTGTAATTTGCCACCCAAACTAAGTAACCATTTAAATTATTATTCAAATGGTCATTATAAAAATGGGCGCCTGTGTATACTATGGGTTTAATCCCATAATGGTTTTCGATAATCTTTAGCCAGTTTTTTATTCCTTTTACTAAATTTTCATTACTCTGTATTTTACTCGTCTTTTCAATATCTAATATTGGGGGTAAATCTCCAGGTACTAATTGAACATTCTTAATAAAGTTATTGGCTTGTTTTGTGGAGTTTTCATTTGGCCTAAAATAATGATAAGCCCCTCTTAAAATACCATTTTCTCTAGAGCCTCTCCAGTTAGAGGTAAAAAATCTATCTCTTTTATTATCTCCTGCAGTAGCTCTTATTATTACAAACTCTACTTTTTGTTTGTCATTTATCTCGCGTACTTGCTTCCAAGAAATAATTCCTTGGTATTCAGATACATCAATTCCAAAAGTAAAATCGCCATGAGGAATTTTTGGCGGATAAAATATTTTATTAAAGATTCTTTTATAATGATTTACAATGGATGGTGTTTCTATAAAGTGATAGCTTATGTAGAAAATATTTCCAATTAATAAAAAGAAAAACCATCTTTTATAACGATTTCTTTTTGATTTATTAGCCATTTAAAAACTTAAAATCTTTACCAGGGAAATATGCAGAATCTCCTAGTTGCTCTTCAATTCTTAGTAGCTGATTGTATTTTGCCATCCTATCGGATCTAGAGGCAGAACCAGTCTTAATTTGTCCAGTATTTAGTGCAACTGCTAAATCTGCAATTGTATTGTCTTCAGTTTCTCCACTTCTATGACTCATTACAGAAGAATAGCCATTGTTGGTAGCTAGAGATACTGCATCAATAGTTTCTGTTAAAGAACCAATTTGATTGACCTTAATTAGTATAGAATTCGCTATATTTTCATCAATTCCCTTTTTAAGTCTTTTGGTATTGGTAACAAATAAATCGTCCCCAACCAGTTGACATTTGTCACCAACTGCATCTGTTAAAGACTTCCATCCTTTCCAGTCGTCTTCAGCTAATCCGTCTTCAATAGAAATTATTGGATATTTATTCACCCAAGCTTTCCAAAAATCTACCAACTCATCAGAGCTCATTATATCTCCTGTAGACTCAAAGGAATATTTATTAGTTTTTGTTGAATGGAATTCAGAAGAAGCTGCATCTAGAGCTATCCACATATCTTCACCTGGCTTATATCCAGCAGATTCAATTGCTTGTAAAACAACCTCTATAGCTTCATCATTAGAACCTAATCCTGGAGCAAAACCACCTTCGTCCCCAACATTGGTTGACATTCCTCTAGATTTTAATACATTTTTTAAATGGTGAAAAACTTCTGTTCCCATTCTTAACGCATCACTAAAAGATTCTGCTCCAAAAGGCATTACCATAAACTCTTGAATATCAATTTTATTATCTGCATGAGATCCTCCATTTAAAATATTCATCATAGGAACTGGAAGAGTATTTGCTTTAACACCTCCTAAATAACTATACAGAGGGATACCAGTTTCAGAAGCTGCTGCTTTAGCGCATGCTAACGAAACTCCTAGAATTGCATTTGCACCCAACTTTGATTTATTTTCAGTCCCGTCCATTTGAATCATCATTCTATCAATATCTCCTTGGTTAAGGATAGGCACCCCTCTTAACTCTTTTGCTAGAATATTGTTTATATTTCCTACGGCTTTTAAAACTCCTTTACCCATATATATTCCTTTATCTCCATCACGCAACTCTACAGCTTCGTGTATTCCCGTAGATGCTCCTGATGGAACAGCAGCTCTTCCAAATCCTCCCTTAGAAGTAAAAACATCTACTTCAAGAGTAGGATTTCCTCTAGAGTCTAATATTTGTCTCGAATGTATATGATCTATTACTCCCACTATTTTTAAATTTTAATTAGTTATTATTTTTTAATATTTTCTATGAATTGATCAAATAAATATCTTGAATCATTTGGTCCTGGTGATGATTCAGGATGGTATTGAACTGAAAATGCATTTTTACCAATTATAGAAATACCAGCAACAGTATTGTCATTCAAGTGTTCATGAGTTAATTCAATCCCAGAATGATTATCTACTTCTTGTCTTTTAACTACAAATCCATGATTCTGGGAGGTTATTTCGCACTTATTGGTAATTAGATTCTTTACGGGATGATTTATCCCTCTGTGTCCATTGTGCATCTTTTCTGTCTTCAAGCCTTGAGAAAGAGCTAAAATTTGATGTCCAAGACATATTCCAAAAATAGGATAATTTAAATTTACCAATTCTTTTACTACTTCGATTGAATGCTTCAAAGGTTCAGGATCTCCTGGTCCATTGGACAACATTATTCCATCTGGCTTATAATTTGTAATTTCTTCTAATGAGACATCGTAAGGAAATACTTTTACTTTACAACCTCTTTCATTTAAGCATCTAATTATGTTTTTTTTAACTCCAAAATCAATTAGTGCCACTTTTATTGGTCCTTCACCAATTTCATACGATTCTTGTACAGAAACTTTTGATGCCAGCTCTAAACCTTTCATACTAGGAGCCTTTTTTAGAAGCTCATTTAGTTCTTTATTAGATTTATTCTCAGATGAAATAACTGCATTTTGGGCTCCATTTTCTCTTATATAACTAATTAGAGCTCTAGTATCAATTTCTTTAATGCCTACTACATTGTCAGAAACAAGAAAATCATTTAAAAGTTGGTTTTCATCTCCGTATCTTGAAAAATGATTAGCAAATTTTTTGACAACTAAACCCTTAATTTGAGAGTTATTTGATTCAACTTCAAACTTATTAGTACCATAATTTCCAATATGGGCATTTGCCATGGTTATAATTTGACCATGATAAGATGGGTCAGTAAATATCTCTTGGTAACCTGTCATACCAGTATTGAAAGCAATTTCTCCAGTAGCAGTACCTATTTTACCGCATGACTTACCGTGGAAGGTAGTCCCATCAGATAAAACTAAAACAGCATTTAAGTTATTTGACATAGTACTACAAAAATATATTTTACATTAAGAAATAGAAACTTTTTATTGCAAAAAAAAAGGTAGTTATTAACTACCTTTTATAAATAAGTTTTTAAAATTTATTTATCCTTATCTTCATCAGGCTTTGTATCATCCATAGTAGAGTTATCCTCAGATGGTGGTTTTACTTCAGAATCAACAACCTGATCAACTTCTGGTTTCTCAGATTTAACTTCCTTAACCTCTGCTGGAGTTTCTTCCACAATAACTGCCTCCTCAATATTTTCGGAGACTTTAGTAGTTGCATTAGATGATTTTTTACCACCTCTTCTTCTTGATTTCTTCTTAGTTGTCTTATCTTTTGTCAATAACTCATTAAAATCAACTAATTCTATCATAGCCATTTCGGCGTTATCACCCAAACGATTATTCAATTTAATTATTCTGGTATATCCACCAGGTCGATTGTTAATCTTTGGAGCAACATCTCTAAAAAGAACTGAGGAGGCATCTTTATCTCTTAGATATCTAAAAACTACCCTTCTATTATGAGTTGTATCTTCTTTAGATTTAGTTATTAAAGGCTCTACATACTTTCTCAAAGCTTTTGCTTTAGCAAGAGTAGTATTGATTCTTTTGTGTTCTATCAATGAACAGGCCATATTAGACAACATTGCACTTCTGTGCGCAGTTTTTCTGCTCAAATGATTTATTTTTTTTCCATGTCTCATGTCTTCTTATTTAAAACCTAGAAATACTATTAATCTCTATCTAATTTATACCTTGAAACATCCATGCCAAAAGACAAGCCTTTGGACTCAATTAAATCGTCTAGTTCTGTAAGAGATTTTTTTCCGAAGTTTCTGAATTTCAACAAATCATTTTTGTTGTATGCAACTAGTTCTCCTAAAGTTTCAACATCAGCAGCCTTCAAACAATTTAAAGCTCTTACAGATAAATCC
Source organism: uncultured Flavobacteriales bacterium (assembly GCA_938084875.1). Classification (GTDB taxonomy): domain Bacteria; phylum Bacteroidota; class Bacteroidia; order Flavobacteriales_D; family Parvicellaceae; genus MED-G20. The sequence goes on from CALKFX010000027.1 coordinate 8,799, forward strand.
ATATCCACTAACCTTGTTTTTAGAAGTTGTCTCATGTGAAGAGATGTCTCGTCAAACTCTTCAGTTTCAGATTTCTCATCCTCATCCAATGTTATTTTCTCATCTGAGAAAAGCATAAAGTGATGGATTAAAATTCTAGCTGCTTCTTTAAGTGCTTCTTTAGGGTGAATAGAACCGTCTGAATCTATGTCGAAAATTAATTTTTCATAATCCGTCTTTTGCTCAACTCTATAATTTTCGATGGTATATTTTACATTTCTAATTGGGGTAAATATAGAATCTGTAAAAATAGTACCTATTGCAGCATTCTCAGTTTTGTTTTCTTCAGCAGGGACATAACCTCTTCCTTTAACAATCGTTAATTGAATATTAAGCTTTACAGATTTTTCCATATGACAAATGACATGATCCGTATTTAGTACTTGAAAAGATGACGTGAATTTACCAATGTCTCCAGCAGTAAAAGTATCTTGTCCAGAAATAGAAACGTTTACTTCTTCAAAATCTGAATCTTCAATTTGTCTTTTAAATCTCACTTGTTTAAGATTTAATACTATTTCGGTTACATCTTCAACAAT
>CALKFX010000028.1 GCA_938084875.1 uncultured Flavobacteriales bacterium
GAATGGTGAATGGGGATGTTGAATGTGGTCCAAATGCAGTTTTTAGTTTTAAAAGGGAAGGTTACAATAAAACAGATTTTAGTCTAAATGACTCCCTTGACGCCTTAACTTACAGAGGAACTTGGCAACTTTTCTTTAAAAATGCTTCATATGGTATTAACGAGTACAGAAGAGCTTTCTCAAAAAAACTATTTTTAAAAACTTTACAGAAATTAATTCCCTCTCTAACCATGAACGATATTAAACCTGGAAGAGCAGGAGTAAGAGCTTTGTTATTGAGTCAAAATGGAGATACCAAAGACGATTTTAGAATTGAATACACCTCCAATAGCATTCATGTTTTAAACGCACCTTCGCCTGCAGCAACTGCTTGTTTAGCAATTGGTAATGACATAAAAGAAATGGCTATTAAGAATTTTGCACTAAACTAGTTAGTAAGTTATTTTAGATTTTTCAAAAATCGATTTCCAGTCCCAAATGTAATTTTCAATCAAAGAATCAATTTTTTTCAAGAAAATAGGATTAGGGGTATTTAATTGTGCAAAATAATCATCTTGGTGTTTTCCTAATTTAAACTTAAAAAATACAGATTTAGACATGCCGTATAATATGTTTTTTGATGGGTGGTTTACTCTTGAAATAAAGGAGCTGTAATTTTCTAATTTCTCCTTCATTTCATTAAAATCCATTTCAAAAACCATACTCATTTCCTTAATAATAGAATTGCAAACTGCATTTTCTTCATGACTAGAAAGTATTCTTTCAAAAAATTTCATATTTCCAGCTATTATTACGTGCATTAGAACTGAAGGATCTTTGTAATTTAATTCTGGGTAGGATTCTAATTCTGAATCATTGTATATTGCATCTAGAAAATCTTCAAATGTTTCATCTACAGCACGAAGCGTTTTATGTACAAATTGCTTTGCTAAAAATTTATGTGTTATTCTTTTTTTTACAAATAGAGTTGCAAGCATTATTAGAATCAAATTTTAACAAAAATATTTGATGTTGCTTTATTTTAGTAATAATGTCAATTCCCTTTATTCACAAAGTTATCAACTATGCTATAAAACTTATTAAATAAATTCTTTGTATTATTTGTTATTCTCTTCCCTTTTTTGATTAAGAAAAAATATATTTGTGCTCTAAATTTCTATTAATGGATAAAAACACTACTACTGGTTTGATTTTAATTGGTGCCGTAGTTATGGCTTTCATGTTTTTGAATCAGCCTAACGAACAACCTAATCCTACTAGCTCAGCTAGTCAATCAAATGAAGTTATTTCTGATGGCAATAGAACTGAAGTAAAAGAATTTAAAAGCACTACTAGTTCTGACTCTGAAATAGAGATAGATTCTGCAGATAATATTATTTTTCAAAAACTTTTAGCTCAGAAAGAGAATGAGAAACTAATTGAGAATTATGGAATCTTTTATGGTTCAGTTAAAGGTGAGGAAAAAAATTACTTTCTAGAAAACGATAAAATAAGACTTTCTTTTTCTTCCAAAGGTGCAAGAATTACTAATGCAGAAATGGTGGAGTTAGATGAAAACGGGCAATACAAGTATAGAACTTACAGTAGTTTTTTTAGTGATGAGAACAAACCTCTTTCTCTTTTTGAAAAAGAAACTTCTCAAATGAGTCTTACCATAGTAGATGCTGAGAAAGTGGTACCAGTGGAGACCAGTGACTTATTTTTTGATTTGGTAAAAAATAACGATAGTCTATTAGTTTTTAGAGCAAGTGCTGGTTCTGAGGAAAAATATCTTGAATTTTCTTACCGTTTGTCAAGTGGTAATTACGATGTTGATTTTGAAATTAATTACCACAATATAGAAAACGATATAAAGCCTGATGTTGATTTAAAATGGTCCATGAAAGGATTGTCGACTGAAAAATTAGCTGAGGATGAAAGAAATATTTGTACTATTATGTATAGATATTTTGGTAGTACAAGAGATTATCTTTCTGAGATGTCAGACGAAGAAGACGATCTTCAGAGCAATATAAATTGGATAGCTTTTAAACACAAGTTCTTTTCCTCAATTTTATTAAGTGAAGATGGTCTTGGTAAAACAAAAATTGTTCACCGAAATTTAGAGGATGATAATTATACCAAATCCTATGCCTCCAGAACTTCTATTCCATCTATGGGTAGAGTCCCTTTGAAGTTTTTATTCGTTCCTAATGATTATGACATATTAGAATCCTATGACTATGAAATGGAAGATCTTATTAATTTAGGTGGAAGTGTTTTCGCTTGGGTAAATAGATACCTTATTGATCCTGTTTTTAAATTTTTAATGTCCTTTGGGTTTTCAATAGGTTTGGTTATTCTACTTCTTACTATAATTGTTAAAATTGTTATTATGCCATTGACGTACAAAAACTATATGTCAACAGCAAAAACAAAGGTTATTAAGCCTGAAATGAATAAAATTTCAGCCAAGTACGAAGGAAAAACAGATAAAAATGCTGCAATGAAAAAGCAGCAAGAAACCATGGCTTTGTACAAGCAAACCGGAGTTAACCCTATGGCTGGTTGCATACCAATGATTATCCAAATGCCAATTTTAATTGCCGTATTTAGGTATTTTCCAGCGAGTTTGTCTTTAAGACATAAGGAATTTTTATGGGCTGAAGATTTAAGTTCTTTTGATTCAATTTTAGATTTGGGATTTGAAATTCCTTTTTATGGAGACCATGTTAGTCTATTTGCTCTTCTAATGGCAGGATCTACTTTAATTTATACTATAACTAATTCTAGCCAAATGACTGCCCAAACCCAGCCTGGAATGCCTAACATGAAAGTCATTATGTATTTTATGCCAATCATGTTTATTTTCTTTTTTAATAAATATTCTGCTGGCCTTAGCTATTACTACTTCTGTGGTAATATTATGAATATTGGTATAATGTGGGGAATTAAAAAGTTTCTTATTGATGAAGATAAGATTAGAGCAAAGATTGAGTCTAACAAGAAAAAAATTAAAAAGAAATCTCGTTTTCAGCAGCGATTAGAAGAAGTTGCAAAGCAACAACAGAAAAAGAGGAGATGATATTTGTTAATCCCATAAAAATGAACTTAATTTGCAGCTCAAATTTTTAATACCATGTCTAGAGTTTGCCAAATTACAGGAAAAAAAGTCATCACTGGAAATAACGTTTCTAAGTCTAATAGAAAGACAAAAAGAAAATTCTATCCAAATCTTCAAACTAAAAAATTCTTTGTTCCTGAAGAAAATAAGTGGGTAACTCTTAAAGTTTCTGCTTCTGCTATCAGAACTATTAACAAAAAAGGTATTTCTACGGTTTTGGCAGAAGCTAAAGCCAACGGTTTTATTTAATTATTTCATAAAAATCCTACTAGTTTTGTAGATTAGGATTCATGAAATACTATTTATATACAATTTTCTTATTTTCTTTCTTATCTAATTCTTATTGTCAAGAGTTTATTGATCAATCTAAAAAACTAAGGTTTGATACCCTTGGTATTTACGATTTAGATTTATTGCCTACTAGTTTTCATGCCGATAGAAGAAAAGCTTTTAAAACCCTTATTCCAAGTGGAGGAATGGCTGTATTCTATTCTGGAAAAAGTATGGTTAGAGCCAATGATGTAGATTATGAATTTCATCAAGACCCTAGTTTTTATTATTTAACAGGTTTAAACGAATCCAATAGCGCATTAATTATTTTTAAAAAACCACAAATTGTTGGAGTAGATACTATAAGCGAACTTTTATTAATTAAGGAAAGAAATGAAAATTCTGAGACTTGGGTAGGTAAGAAGTTGGGGGTTAAAGGCTCTGAACTAGTTCTAGGAATTCAAAAGTCCTTAAATATAGACAAGTTTACTTGGGACCAAATTGATTTCTCTATTATAGATACTGTTTTTGTAAACCAACCTTTTAAAGAAATTCGTTATCCAGATTTAGATTCATTAAGAAATATTTTTAACAAGGAATTGAACCATAATGAAATAACAAATTGGATGGCAAATCTTAGAGAGGTTAAAACCAAAGAAGAACTAGTTCTTCTAAGAAAAGCAATATCAATAACCTGTGACGCTCAAAACGAGTTAATGAAAGTACTAAAACCAGAAATGAAAGAGTTTCAGGCGGAGGCTGTTGTTGAGGCAGTTTTTAAAATAAACGGGGCTGAATATCCAGGGTATCCATCCATTGTAGGAGCGGCTGAAAATTCTTGTATTTTGCACTATACTACCAATAGAAAAACTATGAAAGGAAACCATTTACTTTTAAGTGATGTCGGTGCAGAATACCATGGTTACACAGCTGATGTGACAAGAACTATTCCTGTAGATGGTAAATACTCCAAGGAAGAGAAAATTATTTACAATATTGTTTTAGAAGCGCAGAATAAAGCAATTGCAGAATGTAAGGCGGGGAACCCATTTTATATTACCAATACTATCGCAACTACAGTAGTTTCTCAAAGATTACAAGAAATAGGTATAATAAAATCTCCATTTGAATTAAGGCGATATTTTATGCATGGAACCTCTCATTATCTTGGATTAGATGTACATGATCCAGGCACTTACGGAGAGTTTCAACCCAATACAGTAATAACTGTTGAACCAGGGATTTATATAAAGGAAGGTTCACCTTGTGACCCCAAATGGTGGAATATAGGTGTAAGGATTGAAGATGATATTTTGATAACTGATGGTGAACCAGAAAACCTCTCTGGATGTGTTCCAAGAACCATTAAAGAAATAGAAGCTGTCATGAAAAAACAGCCTTTAATTTTTAAAGATTTTTAATCATTAGTTTATTTATTTTAACCAAAGGTCCTTGGCATGAAAGCTGATGACAACTACTACAATTATTAATAATTGAAGAATAGTTTTTAATACTTGGTTCTTTATTGAACTCTCCTACAGCGTAATGATAAGCTATGGACATTGGTTCTATATGAGGTTTGTTAAAGCTGCTACCAGTTACTTGCTGGTGATGAATTAGCTCAAAATTTAGAAGGTTTTTTCCAAGAGTTTCGTTTTTTTCAAGTTTAATTTTTATTGCCTCCAATTCTTTGGTCATTTCTCGCATCTGTTGCGCCATTTCACTAGTTGGATTTGGATCAAGAATGACTTTTGGGGAATCTTCCGAGGGTGTTTTATTCACACATCCAGTTAGAACCAACAATATTATTCCAATATAATATTTCATTCAGCTATAATTACACCATCTGCTGTAAATCCCAGATCGTAACTAGGTTCTGTTATTTGAGCAATTTCTTCTTTAGACTTTCCAGCATCTTCTGCATAATGTTTTAACATTTCAACAGTGACTGTATCGAGAAATAAATCTCCTTGAATAATTGCTTTTTTCCCTTCTACGCTGTCAGTAGGAACAAAGAATGCATAATCTCTAAATTTGATAAATAATGTGTCTTTTCCAGTGTCTAAAGTCATCCAACAGCCTTTTTTGCTGCATGTCTCTACGATTTTGCCAGATATTTTGCTGGTTTTAATTCCAGTACTCATTAAAGATTCTTTCTCTAATTCTAAGTTTTTTATAGAATCTTGTGAAATAACTTTTCCATAAAATTTATAGGATTGTGAATCGCCTTTGGAATTTAAAATTGGATTTTGATTAGTGTTATTGCAAGAAAATAAAATAATAGCTAAGCAGAGTAAAGAAATATTTTTCATTTATGATTTTTTTTCAAATATATTCATTAGAGTTTAACTATTGAATTATATAAGTAAATAAAAACAAATCTAACCTTGTGAATAAAAATAAATAAATTATATTTGCCACCCATAATTTAAGAAAATGGCCAAGAAAGGAAATAGAGTACAGGTAATTTTAGAATGCACAGAGCATAAAGAAAGTGGTGTGCCAGGTACTTCAAGATACATTACCACCAAAAACAGGAAAAACACACCTGACAGAATTGAGTTAAAAAAATACAATCCAATTCTTAAGAAATACACATTACACAAAGAAATTAAATAATTAAATCATGGCTAAGAAATCAGTAGCATCTCTTCAAAAAGGAGGAGGGAAACAACATACTAAAGTTATTAAAATGGTTAAGTCCCCAAAAAGTGGTTCTTATACTTTCAAAGAAGAAATAGTACATAACGATAGAGTAAAAGACTGGTTTTAATAAAAGCAAAAAAAAAGTTTTAATTTTAAGCTCTTTCTTTAGATAAAGGAAAGAGCTTTTTTATTTAATATAGTTATCATGAGTTGGAAAAGTTTTTTTACCAAGCAAAAAAAAGAAGAGCTCGATCAAGGTTTAGAAAAGACCAAGAAGAGTTTTTTTTCTAAAATTGCTACAACTGTTGCAGGAAAATCTAAAGTCGATGACGAAGTTTTAGATAATCTTGAAGAAGTATTGGTATCTTCCGACGTCAGTGTTAAGACTACTCTGAAGATTATAGAAAGATTAGAACAAAGAGTTAAAAAAGAGAAATATGTAGGGGTAAATGAGTTAAATAATATACTCAAAAATGAAATTATAGAAATGTTATCGGAGAATAATATTGAAGATATTTCAAATTTCGAAACTCCATCCTCCTCCGAGCCATATGTTATAATGGTAGTTGGGGTAAATGGGGTAGGTAAGACTACAACTATTGGAAAATTAGCCCATCAATATAAAAACAACGGAAAAAGTGTTTTATTGGGTGCTGCAGATACTTTTAGAGCAGCTGCTGTTGAGCAATTAACAATTTGGTCCGAAAGAGTAGGTGTTCCAATTGTAAAACAAAATATGGGTTCAGACCCGGCTTCAGTTGCTTTTGATACTCTGCAGAGTGCCAAGGCAAATAATGCCGATGTTGTTTTAATAGATACCGCTGGAAGACTCCACAATAAAGTTAATTTAATGAATGAGCTCACCAAAATTAAAAATGTGATGCAAAAAGTTATTCCCAGCGCCCCTCATGAAATATTATTAGTTTTAGATGGATCTACTGGGCAAAACGCCATTGAACAAGCAGAGCAATTTCTTAAGGCAACCGAAGTAAATGCTTTAGCTATTACAAAATTAGATGGTACTGCTAAAGGTGGTGTTCTAATAGGAATATCAGACCAGTTTAAAATACCCGTTAAATATATTGGAGTAGGGGAAAAAGTAGATCAATTACAAGTTTTTAATACCAACGCATTTATTGAATCACTATTCAGTGGTTCTTCGTTTAATACTAATTAATGAAGACCAAAACTTTAAAAAAAAACAAAGTAAATGTGGTAACCATGGGTTGCTCAAAGAACCTTTATGATTCTGAGGTGATGATGGCTCAGTTAAAAGCCAATAAGTTTGAGGTGGAGCACGAGTCTACGGTAAATGATGCTTCTATTGTAATTATTAATACTTGCGGATTTATTGAAAGCGCAAAGGAAGAGTCCATTAATACCATCTTAGATTTTGTAGACGCTAAAAAAGAAGGCTTAGTAGAGAAAGTATATGTTTCTGGTTGTCTGTCCGAGAGGTATAAAGACCAGCTTGAAGATGAAATCCCGGATGTTGACGCTTATTTTGGTTCTAAAGAACTTCCAAATATTTTAAGAACACTAAATGCCGACTACAAACACGAGTTGGTTGGTGAAAGATTATTAACCACACCACATCATTACGCATATTTGAAAATAGCTGAAGGTTGTGATAGACCTTGTTCCTTCTGTGCTATTCCATTAATGAGGGGAAAACATAGATCTACTTCCATTGAAAACTTAGTAAATAATGCAAAGTCTTTGGCTAAAAAAGGTGTAAAAGAAATCATGCTCATAGCACAGGATTTAACTTATTATGGACTTGATCTTTATAAAAAAAGAGCTCTTGCAGATTTGCTAAAAGAACTTTGTAAGGTAGATGGAATTGAATGGATAAGATTGCATTATGCATATCCAACAGGATTTCCAATGGATGTAATTGAGGTGATGAAAGAAGAGAAAAAAATCTGTAATTACTTAGATATTCCACTTCAGCATGGTTCTTCTAATATTTTAAAAGCAATGAGACGAGGTACCAGTCGTGAAAAGACAACCAAGTTAATACAGGATATTAGAGCTATTATTCCCAATATTGCAATTAGAACAACCATGATTGCTGGTTATCCTGGGGAAACAGAAGAAGACTTTCAGGAAATGTACAATTGGGTGGAAGAAATGAAATTTGACAGGCTTGGAATTTTTACTTATTCTCATGAAGAAAATACCCACGCTTATAATTTTGAGGACGATGTTTCTCCAAAACTTAAAAAAGAAAGAGCAGACTCTATTATGGATTTACAATCTGGAATATCTTTTGAGTTGAATACTAAAAAAATTGGCAAAGAATACAAAGTTTTGATAGATAGAGCGGAAGATGGGTATTTTATTGGAAGAAGTGAATTCGATTCCCCCGAAGTTGACAATGAAGTATTAATAGAGAAAAATAAGCATACTTATTGTAGAATAGGAGATTTTGTTAAAGTGAAGATTACTAAATCTGATCACTACGATTTGTATGGAGAATTAGTTGGTTAATGAATTTTAAAATTGGAGATAAAGTAAGATTTCTAAATTCTGATGGCCATGGAATTATTACGAAAATTTTAGATTTAGAAAGAGTAGAGTTGGAAAATAATTTTGGTTTTCTTGAAGAGTATAAAATTTCTGAACTAGTTCCAGAAAGAAAGCAAGAAGATTATCAAACCGAAAATCTAGCCTATGATAAAGAAATAAAGTCTAAAATAAATGCCGAAAAAACCAATAATAAAAATTTTGATTTAAAAAGAAAGTTTAGGCATTTACAGAGATATGGATCTAAAGAAAGGGAAGTTATAGATCTTCATATAGAAAATTTGATAGATTCCCATAATGGTATGAGTAATAGTGCTATTTTAAAAATACAGATGTCTCATTTTAAGTCTTTCTTAAATAAATCTATTGACAAAAAACAAAGAAAAATTGTTGTTATTCACGGAGTTGGGGAAGGTGTTTTAAGACATGAAATTAGAAAAGAGTTGGATATTTACCATCCCTACTTTGAATATTACGATGCTTCTTATGACGAGTTTGGATATGGAGCAACTGAAATTAGATTAATAAAAAAACCTAATTAGTCAGAAACTTTTTTGGTAAACTTCTAAAGCTTTTTCTATACAAAGAACTGCTTTTTCTAAAAGGTCTTTTTTAAGCACATAAGCAATTCTAACTTGATTTTTTATCTTGCTATTTGCATAAAAACCAGATGCTGGTGCCATCATGACAGTAGTTCCATTGTAATCAAAACTTTCAAGAATCCACTGACAAAAATGATCGGCATCTTTAATAGGTAACTGAGCAATTGCATAGAATGCTCCTTGTGGTTTTGGACAAATGACGCCTTCAATTTTATTTAATCCATCTACCACTATATCTCTTCTTTCCACATACTCATCAATTACTTCACTAAAATACGATGGAGGAGTTTTTAAAGCAGCTTCTCCAGCAATTTGACCTAGTGTGGGTGGACTAAGTCTGGCTTGTCCAAACTTAAGGGCCATTTCCATAAAATCGTGATTTTTACTAATTAACGCACCAACTCTTGCGCCACACATAGAATATCTTTTTGATACAGAGTCAATCAATACTACATTGTTTTCAATTTCAGATAATTTCATGGCCGAATGGTGTTCGGATCCGTCGTAACAAAACTCTCTGTAAACTTCATCTGCAAAAAGAAAAAGATCGTGTTTTTTAACAATTTTTTTTAATGCATTCATTTCTGATTTTTTGTATAGATATCCAGTTGGATTACCAGGATTACATATTAAAATGCCTTTGGTTTTAGAAGTTATTTTTGCTTCCAGTTCCGCTATTGGAGGGAGTGCAAATCCATTCTCTATTTTTGCTGTAACTGAAACTACTTTAATGCCGCAAGAAGTTGCAAAACCATTGTAATTTGCATAAAATGGTTCGGGAATAATTATCTCATCGCCAGGTTCAAAACAGCACTGAAAAGCAAAAATCAATGCTTCAGAACCACCTGTAGTTACCATTATTTCCTTATCGGGATTTAACGATACACCAATATTGTTGTAATAATCTGCCAATCCTTTTCTATAGGAAATAAACCCTGCACTATGGCTGTATTCAATTACTTTTCTATCTATATTTTGTAATTCTTTTAAAACAACTTCTGGAGTTTCAATATCTGGCTGGCCAATATTTAAGTGGTAAACGGTAGTTCCTTTAGCTTTAGCATTTTCTGCGAAGGGCACCAGTTTTCTTATTGGAGAGGAAGGCATAACCTTCCCTTTAGTAGATAGTTTTGGCATGTTTTTTTCTAAATTTTAAAGTCTTTTAATGCTGCAACCTGAATTTCTTGTTTCGGGAAAAAGAATAGGCTCTTTCTTACCACTAGAAATAATAGCATCTTTTAACCAGTTTTCTGTGACAGATGATTTTGACTTTGCACTGTTGTCAATAGCGCCTTTGTAGATCAATTTAAAATCACTGTCTAGTAAAAAAACATGTGGAGTAGTACTTGCTCCAAAAGCGTCTGCCAACATACTATTTACATCCAAAAGATAAGCTGCATCGTATTTTTGGTTTTGGCTGTGTTTTTGCATTTCTGTAAATGAATCAGCTCCACTTCTTTTAGCTTCATTGCTATTGACTAATACCATACCAATTTTATTTCTTTTGCATAAATCATGAATTTCATTATATCTTCCTTGCCAACCTTCCATTTCCTTGTTTCCTACGACAAATGGGCAAGAGTTACAACTGAAAACAACCAATATTCCATTTTCATAGGCCAATTTTTCTAATGAATAATTTTCTCCAGAGACATTTTTCATTTCATAGTTGGTCATTGGTGCTTTTTTTCCAATTTTAAGACTGTTGATTTTTGGGCTATTTGTAAATGACACTAGTAGGACTGCAAGAGCAAAAAAACCGGTGATCTTTAAAAAAGTATTTTTCATATTAGAGTGTTTTAAATAAAATTAAATATTCTAAGAATATAGTAAAATTTTGTTGCAATAAATTAAATAGAATCATTAATAATTATTCTTCCATTTGGGAATCAAGTTATTCAATTTTTTATAAATCGGACATGTTTCAATATGAGCTCCTTTTAGATATCCAGTACTAAAAAGAAACTCTTTAGTAATTTCCCCACCTGTAAATTTGAAATTTTGCTTGAATAGTTTTACCCATTCGTCTATTTCTGATGTTAGATTTTTATCTAACCAATTGCTAAATGAACCATGATTTTTTTGAATTTCTAATATTCTATTGGCATTAAAAATAACAGCGTTTATTTTTAATTTATTTCTAATAATTCCAGAGTTGTTAAGTAGAAGGTTTATTTCTTTCTCTCCATAATTTGCTATTTTTTCAATATTAAAATTTGAAAATGATTTTCTAAAATTATTTTGTTTCTTAAGAATGGTAGTCCAGGACAAACCGGCTTGATTAATTTCTAATATCAATCTTCCAAATAATTCGTTATCTGAGAGTAATGGAAAACCATACTGAGTATCGTGGTATATTTTATGTAGGTTTTCATTTTCAAGTGTTTTTACATATGCACAATAGGAAGAGGGTTTTTCCATCTTTATTTACTAATTGGTCTTATTAAAGTATTTATTTAGCACCATAAAGGAAAGTAAATCCTCTTTTTTTTGGTCCTTAAATTGATTTACATGCTTTTTGGCATTTTCTACAATTAAACTTGCCTTTTGTGGATGGTCTAAAAAGAATTTTAGTTTTTTTTCCAAATCTGAATAATCGTCTTTGATTAGAATATAGTGTTGATCAGCTACTAGAATTCCCTCCATAAACCAAGTTTCAAATTTAGGTTTAGGCATTACAGCAATTGAGTTGGAGGACATTACCCATTTTAAATTACTAGCAACATCATTACCCTCCAAACATAGAATAAATTTATATTGAAGCTGTTCTCTATAAGTCATCCTTTTAACCATCCAGAGCTTATTTAGGTTATTGTTGTTTACTTTGCCAATGTTACACATTGGATGCCCATAGTATTTTTCTAAAAACTTTATTCTCTGAGGTTGTGAAGAGTGAACTTTTGCTCTAAAGATAAGCTGGTCTTTCTTACTTGCATATGGCAAATCATCCTTTGATATAAATATAAAGTGTCTTATTTTATTCCATTTTAATATTATAGAATTGGTGTTTTTATCATTAATGGGTCTACTTTTTACCAATCCAGGTTCTTTGGGAGTTTTAGTAATATCTCCAAATAAAAAATGTCCTTTAAGATTCTGATTAAAATACCGACCATATTCATATAAATCAAAATAATAAGTCTTTTGGTTTTTTTTAAGTTTAATTTCAGATAGTTTTTGGGCATCTTTGGAAAGAAAATACTTTTCATTTAGCTGGTTGTAGTAATTCAACCTTGAGAGCAACTCTTCTTTTTCATTTGAATTTAATTCTTCAAACTTACTTAACTGAAAATGTAATTTTTTCTGAAAAAATAAAGATGGAATTAATTGCTTTAAATAGTTTTTAAGATAGTAAAGAAATTTATTATTCTTATTTCTATAGGATAGTCTTTTAAATTCCAAATCTTAAAAATTTCAATATTATTAAAAAACTTTTATAATTCTACTTTTCTTTACCAAATGGTCTTTTTTAATAAATATAAAATAGCTTCCACTTTCAAAATAAGATAGATTGATTTCGTTTAATTTATTAGAGATAATTTTTTTTTGTAGCTCTTGCCCAAACATGTTAAATAAAACAAGCTCTCCATTAATGAATTCTAATGGTACATCAATATTTAATATTTCAATCACTGGGTTTGGATAAATTTTTATTTCATCTACTTTATTTTGGTCCACAATGCCTATACTATTACAATATTGAGAATATGTAATTCTATTAGAAGATTGTAAAGAATCGTTGAAAATTGTAAATGAACTTTGGTTTGATTTTAATGAGTAGTTGAGCCAAATTTTTAAAAAATCATTGGTTACACTTTGCTGCTCAGTTCTTAAAATATTAAGGTTTGGGTTACAAGAAGATTCTCCAAAACTACACAGTACATTTTCATTTGCAAAATAACAATGCCCTCCATTTATAATATTAATTTGTGTTTTACAATCGGAGTTTAAACTATCAAACATAATGTTTTGATGATTGATTGGAGGAACAACGCAGTCATCGTCTCCAGAAAATATTAGAGATGGAATAGTAATGTTACTAGCAGCTGAAATTGCTGAAGGATTAGTTTCAGCTGCAGCAAAATTAATAAGAGTATTTATATTTGGATTATTTTCAGCGGCAAGAAAACTAGCTCCACCACCCATAGAATGTCCTAATATCCCTGTTTTTGCTAATACAGAGTTATAAAAGATAGAGTTATTGTTCAGAGATTCCATTTGCATTTTGGAAGCGATAAAACTTAAGTCCTCTGCAAAAAACTGATGATTTGGAGCAAAGCCCATTTCTGTTGTTGGAAAACACAATATATACCCTTCTGGAACTAAAGAATTCCAAAAGTTGTCATAGCTGTCCCAGCTAATTAAAAAACCATGTCCAAAAACTATTATTGGAAAGTTGCCTAATGAAATGGGAACATTATCGCCATTGGTATCGGATGGATAATAAATTTCTGTGGAAATATTTCTATTTCTAGTATTGTCGTAAAAATCTGTACTTATATGACCAATATTATAAGATTGACCAAATATGTTCGAAGTGTAGATTATTAATACAACAACTAAATAAATTTTAGCTAGAATAAATTTTTTCATTGCTTCCAAAATTTGTTTTAATTATTGTTAAGTTAACAATAAAGTAATATTAAAGGTGTAAAATTATGGATGAAAGGTAGGTGCAGAAAGTCATAAAATCAAAGTTTTTTAATTGTTGGGTTGTTATTTGATTTTATTTCTTTTAAGCACTTTTTTTATTGTTTCAATCCAAACAAATTATTTCCAAATTAATTTAGGGCAAGTCCGAATATCATTATTAAAAGGACTTTTCCTTTTTTTACATTTCCAAACTAACTTAAATTTCTCTTCCAGTGTAGAATCATTTTTTTCCGAAAATGCGTATCGTACAACTTGATAGTATACCCGTTTCGTATTTGAATCAATTATTGGCATTCTCAAGTTATAATCAGTAAAAATAGAATCTTTTCTAGTCCCAATTTTCATTGTAAAACCATCTTCGAGCAGGATGCCTTCAACATAGTGTCCATTACCGTAATTCTTTTCAGGTTTCATTTCCCAGTTTTGATAACCTTCTCCTCCGAGGATCCATGAATGTTTAACCCACCAGGCACCTCTTCCGTCAGAACTATCTAATTCGGAACCTGACCCATTTAAGTAAACGGCATTAGGATGAAAGCACAAGGTATCTTTTTTTGTTTCGATGCAATCTGCTCGCCCTACTTGAGGAGGTGATACAATTTTCCTAAAATACTAGATTGAGCATAAACCGTAACTCTATTTGTAGAAGTATCTATATGCATATCGTTGATGACTATGATTTTTGCAGGTGCGCCTTCTGGTTTTATTTTAGCCACCCAATAAGCATCATGATAGAAAAGAGGATTTTGGGAATTATCCATTTGGAACATTCGAGAAGTTCCACATGATGACATAAAAATTTCAAGTAGTACGATCGATATATAAATGAGTATCCTATTTTGCATAATTCTTCAATTGCAGCTATCGGCCCGGCTAAACGGTCGTGGCGATCCGCTTACGTTTCAACGACCTTAATTTCCTTTTTCTTACAACTAGAAATGTAAAAACTATTCGTTAGAACGGGCTTAAAATGGAATTTATTTAAAAAAAAGAAGGGTTGTGCATCAGCTACTTTTGTTAGGCAATGTTTCATTCTTAGAAATCAAATAATAGTTAGTGGTAATAAAGAAATTCCTTATAAATGGGATTGATGAAATTAGTCGCCAAGCTACTCTTGGTTTTAATCCAAACTTCGCCTCATAATTGGGGTTGATAAAGTAAAAAACTTGCTTCTCCTTCGTATAATTATTCCTTCTAATTATTTTTTCAAATCTTTCAATAGTTATGCCGGTTTCCTTTATTTCTAATGCCCCTTTGATTTTTGCCTCGGTTTCTCCAAATGACTTCAAAATAAATTTGTAAACCGAACCAGGCAAAATATGAAAAAAAGGTAGATTAGATAGAAATTTGCTTTCAAACATTTGTTGATGACCTCCAAAAGGGTTATGCCAAGGGGGGAAACCAAGAAAGAACTTCCCATCTGATTTCATAAAAGATTTTACAAAATGCATAAATCTTTCTTGGCCATGAATATGTTCCAATACATCTCTAGTTATAATAATATCGAATTGTCCAATATCCTCTAAACTTAGATCATATACATCACTACATATGAATTCAATATTATTACCGTTTTCCATTTTGTCGAAAAACTTGTTGGCATTTTTGATTTTTCCATCAGACATATCAACCCCAACAATTCTCTTGCATCCTATTTTAAGAAAAGGTGCTAAATTTCCTCCTTCTCCACACCCTATTTCAAGAATTGATGTGTTTTCATTAATCTCTCTTACTTCTTGTATAAATGGGATGACATGTTTTTCAACTGTGAATTCTTGCTCTTTAAAATATTTACTGCGATTTAAGTGTCTTTCATGCATACTTTATTCTTTTAATATTGCCTAACGTTTGGGGTAATTGTCTGAAGCTTTTAGACATGTGACGCGGAGCGGAACTTGTCTATAGCGTAGGACAATGGCAAGTTAGCACAGAAGGATGTTTTATGCAAGGAAGTCCAAAAATCTTTTGCAATTAACCCTGTGTTGTGTACCGTTTTTAAATTTCTTTAAGTGTTGATTTACCTTTTGATTTATTACCATTTGTCCATTGCCAATTTTCCTCAAGAATTAATTTGCCATTTTCAAGAGTCTTTGGTTTTGATATGCAATTTCCTGTTTTAAGTTTGTGGTCTAAAGTTATTTGATGGTAATTCATTTTAATTGTCCCGTCTGATTCAACGATACCTAGTAATTGACCTTTCTTAATTTTTTTACCTGAATATTCACAAGTCAATATATTTCCAGTTTGTTTGTAGTGGAATATAAGCTCATTTGTAACATCACCGTTTTCAGAGTTTTTTAAAGGTCTAAATTTTTTATTGTTATAATTCAAAAGTGTTTTAATCTTAATTGTTAATGGTATACAACGTTTAGTATAAGCGGTCGTTTTAATGCAGTTTAGGTTTTGTTGTAGCCAGTTTTTATTTTTCAATTTTATATAAAAGTAACTCCTCATTACCATTTGGTAGTTTTGTTGTGCCTTCTGTTTTTAATCCTAATTTTTCTAAGAGTCTTTGAGAAGAAATATTAGCTTTGGACGTAATAGCTTTAACTTCTTCTATTTCAAATTCTTCGAAAGCTGCCTTCATTAATCTATGAGATGCTTCATAAGCATAACCTAATTTTTCGTATTGTGGTAAAAGACCAAATCCAATATCAACACCATCTATTCCATCTCTGTTATAAAGCCCACAGGTCCCAATTTTCTCTCCACCTGTCTTTGTAATTAATGAATAACTTGAATATCCATCAGTCCGTAATTGCGGAAGCATTTTAGTCCTAATATATTTTTCAGCATCCTCTATTGAATTAATATTTCTATCTCCCACATATTTGATAAACTTAGAAGTATTCATTAATAAATAAATTAATTCAGCATCTTGTTCAAAAGTTGGTCTTAGAAAAAGCCTATTTGTTTCAAATTCTTTATACATTTTTGTTTAATTGGCTACAACGTTTAGTATAAAAGCAGTTGCGGATTTATGTACACTTACTTCCAGTTGGAAAGATAGTCAATTAAAACAAAAAACGGTTTGAGATTATTCCCAAACCGCTATTGCTTTTATACCTTGTTGGTGGTAGTAATTTTTACTTCTCAATAATTATTTTTCTTGATGTACTAAATCCGTTAGCAGATAATTCAATGATATAAGTTCCTGAATAAACCGTTTGAATGTCAAAATAACTAATGGTTTGTCCCTTGTTAATCTTAGATTCTCTAAGCAATTTCCCTTGAATATCAAATAATTTTATGCACAAACCTTGGTTATTTAACCCTCCAATTTGTATAGCAATAAAGTCTGATGTTGGATTAGGAAATATTTTGATATTTTTATTTTCCAAATCACTTTCTACAGTTGACAATGTTGCGTCATAAACTGTTGTATTTTCGTCCACCAAATTAACCTTTCTATCCTGATAAACACCATAAAAAGTAGGTCCTACTGCATAAGGGTAAGCTGAGTTCCAATTGGAATCTACAGTAGTAAAATAACAATAGATACCATTGGGGTACTCTGGAGTCACACAAAAACGTCCGTTATGTTCATCTAAATAATCGGATTGACTGCTATGATTTACATATTCATAATCTTCTCTAAATGTTCCAAGCGGCCAAGATGTTTCGGATGGAACATTACCAGTACCTCTGGTTGTTTTTAACTGATAGCTCGATTTTATTCTGACAATACCCCCTGTACCATCTGTATTTACATAACCATAAGCTCCATAAATCGGGAAGCCATCATAAGCAAAACCAATTAGTGGAGAATGTTGTGTACTATCTATTGCATATAAACCATCTGCATCGTAAAGATTACAGATAGTAGAAACAACATTTAAATCTAAATCAAATGCTGATGGATTCTGATGATGATGGTAATTTCCCATTGCTGGATGACCTTTAGAACAGTCGAATCCAGACATTTCAGCTAGAATAGCGTCCCTATTCCAATCCATTGTTGCTCCAGGACCTCCAGGGCAAGGTGGATTTCCCGGTCCTCCGCACAAAGAGTTAGTTGCTGGATTCCAAGCTACACCATCTCGATAATCAAATAAAGCAACACCGTTGATAAATACTCCAATATTTCCCATTGTTGTCGCAGTTGGCGTTCCCGAATTTTGAGTTGGATTTAATGGAAATTTAAAAATGGCATCTTGATCTTCTGCTTGTGATGGGTTTCCATCTAGAAATGGTCCAGTTGGATAGGACGGAATTCCTTTTGTGTGGATGAATACATTGTTCGTTGAATATTCTACCATTTGACAATTCACCAATATATTATTAGAAATAGTTGTTGAGTTTCCAGACATATAATAAGACCCTGTTGTTGTGGTATTTTGTAACCAAGAAGTTATTGCTGGATTAGTTTGAGCAAACATACTTGTGATGCTCATCAATAATGCCCCAAAGGCTATTGTTATTTTTTTCATTTATAAATATTTATGATGACTATATAAGGTTAGACGACAAGAAATTTTTATTCCTTCGCTTGGTCTGCTATTTTTTTGAATTGATGTTTTTTATTGAATACAAAATCTTTGTCGTTTAAGGTGAGTAAGAAGGAAATAAGGTCTACTTTTTCATTTGAAGATAGTTCTATTGACTTGTTAAATTGTAACGAAAGTGTTTCCGAATATTCAATGCCTGAAGTGTAGTGGTTTATCACTTCCTGTAATGTCATAAATCGTCCATCGTGCATATACGGATAGGTGAAGGATAAATTTCGGAGACTTGGCACTTTAAATTTTCTTTTGTCATTTTCATTTTCTGTAATGACATATCTCCCCATATCATTCAGTGTTGGGTCAATCGGTAATCCATTGTTTTCAAAATTGTAATTGGAAAAAAAAGGTTCGGAATGACAACTTGCACAATTGTTTTTATATAATTGATAACCATTTTTTTCTTGTTCAGTAAATGTTTCTTTACCCATTTTTACCTTATCGTATTTTGTATTTGACGAAACAAGAGTAAGTTGAAACTGTGATAAGGCTTTTAAAATTTTAGATGTACTAATAGTAGAATCTTGAAAAGCATTTAAAAATAACTCTTTGTATGCTTTAGATTCATTTAACTTTTTAATCACTTCGTTTATATTGCTACCCATTTCGCTAGGATGAGAAATAGGTGCCAAGGCTTGCATATCTAAATGGTTTATTGCTCCGTCCCACATAAATGTTTTTTGCCAAGCTAAATTGAATAAGGCGGGTGCATTTCTATTGCCAATGGAATCAAAAATACCGTGACTTAAATCGTGGTCAGTATGTGCAAAGGCGTTAAAAGGAGAATGACAAGAAGCACAGGAAATGGTATTGTCTTTCGAAAGTATAGGGTCATAAAATAATATCCTACCTAATTCTATTTTATTACTATCTAAGGGGGGTTGCTCAAAATTATAAATTGGTTTTGGAAAATAATCAGGTGGATTAAAAAAATGATTATCCTTAATTAAAACAAAGGAGAACATAATAAATACAAATAGGCAAAGAATGATTACGTTTTTCCGCACTTATTGATTTGATTTAAAAAGTGAAGGTAATTTATCGGCAATCTGCACTGCTCCATCACTGGGTGACATTACCTGATATTCTTCTGAAATATCTATTTCTTCAAACAACTTATCTAATTGTATAGATACCTTTCCATTGGTTTTCAAAGCAACTTGTCTTAGTGTGTTAAATGAAGGGGAATACCCTCCAATGTGCCAATAAAACTTATTTTTACGTGCATGACAAAGACTGGATGTCCCTTCTAGCTTAAAGTTGATGTAACCACTCTGCCAAGTCCAATACATACCATTTGCAGGGTCTAGATCTCCTTCAAAAATGCCCGAAACATTAGTTAAACTATCAACCCCAATATTGAAACGTATTTTATCGAACTTGAAAAATTCATTTTCCAATATGATAAACGAACTACTATCTGTAGCATCAATCAAATGTGCTTTTTTTATTGATGAGTGTACGATAGAATCATTTTTATAGTAAGTTAAATTGCTGATGTAGCATTTAAAATTACTTATGTTCAGGGTATCATTTTTAAAATAATAGACTTTGTTTAATGTTAAATTCTCACTCTCAAATTTTGGCATAAAAGTAATTTTAACCGCATTTTGAGAGTGCGTTTGAAAAGTCATAAATAACATACCAAATAATACATACTGTTTCATTTATTTGGGTTTTCTTGGATGAATATTTTTATTGAATAGAATGTCTAATTCTCCAATCAACAAATCGAAATTCGGCATTTGTTCAGGTGTACAAATAGTTTTAATGTCTTTGAAATGATTAAAATGAATGCGTTCGATTTCTTGTTGCGCGTGACCAATTTCGTTAGTTAGCGAATCAGTTTCTTGGTTACTGTATCTTTTAAGGAGTAGGCGATAAAGTTCCCTTTTTAGCTGAATTATCTTTTGGTCATTGGCACGAATGTCCATTCTGTGTTGGTCAATTAACTTTTCGTAGGCAACAATTTGTTCTTCGTCAAATGCCAATTTTTCTATGATTACTTTCTTCGGACCATCATCAAAAGGTTTGTGTTTTCTATTTTGCATCATAAAAAACAGGGTAGCTAAATTGGATATGATTAATAGCCCTATCAGTAGCAGATAAAATTTTCTTCTATTCATAGTATAGTGAATTATTGTTTACTTCTACCAATTCAATCTCATTATTGGATTGGTTAATCTCACTTGAAAAACCTAAAAAATAAAATTGAGCCAACATTAAACCTATCACGAAAGAAGCTGCAATGCCTACTTTTAATATCGGTATATTATTTTCTCTATTCTTTTCAAAACGACTTTCTATTGTGTGATAAAGTGAGTCAGACACTTCTATACGTTTTATGTTTTTGAGAATATCTAGGTTATCTAGTTCCATATTTACTTAGACGATATTTTAATAGTATTCCTACGTTGTTATAGTATTTTTTTTAAAGAAGTTTTTGCTCGCTGAAACAGAGATTCAACTGCTCCTTCGGTTAGTTTCATTATTTCAGCTACTTCCCTTTGCGATAAATCTTCAATTTTCAATAAAATGATGACTGTTTTTTGATTTTTAGGAAGGCGATATATTTTTTGCATTAAAATTTTTAGACTTTCATCTTGCTCCATTAAAATGCCTGGGTGGTCAAAGTCGGGTAGGCGGTTTTCTTTATATGAACTATCGCTACTAAAAAGTGAAATGATAAAACTCCGTTTTTTACGTTGTTTATATTTTAAAAAGTCAAGCGATTGATTAATGGTAATTCGGTAAATCCAAGTTTTAAGGTCCGCATCCTTTCGGAAAGTCTGCCACTTATCAAAAATTTTCACAAAAACATCTTGTGTGATTTCTTCAGCATCTTGCCTGTTTTGACAATACTGCAATGCGAGATTGAATACCAAGTTTTTATATTGGTTATAGATATTCTTAAATGTCACAGACTTTTTTTATTACCACCAACGGCTCAGTGTATAAAACGTATTGGTTAAAAAGATACTACATTTTGAGTTTAGCACAGAGCTAATTTTTTATATTTTAATTTAATTTTTTACTTCATTAACTATGTTTTATAAACCTTGTTGTAAGCTGAATTTTTTCATCCATTTTTTCATTTTCCAATTGTTTATTTTCCAATAAATCAAATCTAATGGTGGTTTTTTGTCATTTTTTATTTTCCAATTAAACCAATCATCAGTGGGAATCTCTTTTTGCAAGTTACTTTCAAAATCAATTATGAAAAGTTTGGCAGATTGACTCGTCTCTAGAATATAAAATTCCCATGGACTGTCAATTAAAATCCAACTATTAAAATTATTGTTTGTAAGTTCGTTTCGAAGGATGTGATAATCCGTAAACTTTTCATTCGCAAAAGTTAATGGTTCAATCATTTCTTTTGGTAATACATTAATCAGTTTCTGAGTTTCTTTTTTTATTTCGTAAATAATTTCAGTTCTATATTCGTAGGCTTTTGATCGACCCATTCCAACTCTATGAGATCTACTTTCAAGTACTAAATGAATTCCAATGACAATCATATCTTTTTTTCCAATATTTTGGGTTACATCTATTATAATTGATATTAAATCGCTGAATTTATCTAAAAAATAACCTTCATATTTATAAGAATAGATTCTTGATAGGATTTCTTCTTTCACTTGTTTCTTTTTTTAATTGCTTACAACGGTTCGGCTAAATTGCG